>DATEDE010000187.1:0-2001 GCA_035286545.1 Actinomycetota bacterium
GAGACCGCTCCCGGCATCGAGGAGCTCTTCGCCTTCATGCGCGAGGCGGAGCGGCGCTTCCGCACGCTGCGCATGCGCATCGTCGAGCGGACCCAGACAGCCGCCGGTCCGACCGAGACGTCGGTCGAGCTCTGGCTCGCACATCCCGGTCGGGCGAAGGTGATCGAGAACCGGCCGATCCCCGGCGCGGCGGGATCGGGTGGCGAAGCGTCGAAGTCCTATCACGTGTGGGTCTCCGACGGCGAGCGGGTGCGCACCTATGACTCGGCCACGAACGTCACCACGAACCGGCCCCACCGGCACGTCCCGGACGAGATCGCCGATCCCGGGCTGCCGACCTTCGCGCGAGTCGTCCCCCCCATCACCGAGCTGCCCATGGAGTCGCTCCCCGAGGCGTTCGTCCATCCCGCCGGCCTGGCACGGAACCTGGCCACGGGACGGGTCAGCCTCGTCGGGCAGGCCCACGTCGCGGGCCGCGAGGCGCTCGTCCTCGAGATCGCCCAGCCGCGCACCACGATCATCGAGACGGACCGCCCGGACCGCTCCGTCGTCCTCGGCGTTGACCGAGAGACCGGCCTGGTGGTGCTCCTCGAGGAACGGGTCGGCGAAACGGTGACGCGGCGGGCCGAGGTCACCTACCTCGAGCCCGACGCGCCCATCCGCGACGACGTGTTCAACATCCATGTCCCGGCCGACGCGGTGACGATCTTCTAGGCTGCCGCTCGGCGCCCCATATCATCGGGCGGTGCCGTTTCCGGGCCTCGGCGATCTCTTCCAGATCCCGCTCGATGAGGCGACGCGCCTCCTCCTGAACATGGGCATGGCCGTCCTGGCGGCCCTCGTCGCGGGAGCGCTGGCCCACCGGGTGGGCCTGCCGACGATCGTCGGTTACGTCCTCGCCGGCGTGGTCGTCGGGCCGCTGGCGACCGGCGTCGTGGGGCAGCCGGAGCGGATCGGCGCCCTCGCCAACATCGGCGTCGTCCTGCTCCTCTTCGCGATCGGCGTCGAGTTCTCACTGCACGAGCTGCGGCGCGTCGGGCGCCTGGCCGTCCTCGGCGCCGTCGCGCAGGTCGTCATCACCTTGGCCGTCGGAGCGGTCCTCATGGTCGGTCTCGGTTTTGCGCTGCGGCCCGCCCTCGTCCTTGGCGCAACGGTGGCCATCAGCTCGACGGTGGTGCTCGTCAAGCTGCTCGCCGAGCGGGGAGAGGAGACCTCGCTTCATGGCCGCATCGGGATCGGCTGGATGATCGTGCAGGACGTCCTGACGATCGTCTTCATCGTCACGCTGCCGGCCATCACCGGCGACGATCTCGTCCTCCCACTCATCCTCTCGACAGGAAAGGCGGCGATCTTCCTCGCGCTCGCCTACGGAGCCGGCCGCGTCCTCCTGCCACCGGTCTATCGGGCGATCGCCGCGCTCGGGTCGCGAGAGCTCTTCCTCCTGGCGGTCGTCGCGACAGCCCTGCTCACCGCGTTCGTGTCGAGCGCCGTGTTCGGCCTGAGCATCGCCCTGGGAGCGTTCGTGGCCGGCGTCGTCGTCTCCGAGTCGGAGCTCTCGCACCAGGCCGTTGCCGAAGTGGTCCCGTTCCGCGACCTGTTCGCGGTGCTCCTGTTCGTGTCGGTGGGCATGCTCGTCGACCCGCTCGCCCTGGCCGCGAACCTCCCGCTGGTGATCGTCCTGCTCGTCGTGGCCGTGCCCTTCAAGGGGGCGCTCGCCGCGATCCTCACCTGGCGCGCCGGGCTCCCCGCGCGGGTCTCCATCCTCACGGGGGCAGCCATCGCCCACGTGGGCGAGTTCTCGTTCATCATCGGGCAGAACGCGCTCGATCTCGGGGTCATCGACCGCGCGGCGTACAACCTCGTCCTCGGGACGACGGTCGGCTCGATCGTCCTGGCGCCCTTCGGGTACCTGCTCGCTCGACGAGCGGCCCTCGGGCTCGACCGCCAGATCGCCGAGCGCAGCCGGCGGCGGATCAGCGAGGACCACCAGCCGGGCGCGGC
>DATEDE010000188.1:0-2659 GCA_035286545.1 Actinomycetota bacterium
AGAAGCAGCAGACCCACCGCGAGGAGCGTCGCCCCGACCACGCCGGCAGCCCCCGGGTCCTCGGACAGCACCACCCACGCACCGAGCGTCGCGAGCAGCGGCGCGGTCCCGCGCCCGACCGGGTAGACGAGCGAGAGCGACGCGCGCGCGTACGCGGCCGACAGCGCAAGCGCGTACGCGGCCTCGGCGAACCCGGTGAGGACCACCAGCCCCGCGACCTCCGTGGGCGGGTCGGCGATCGCGAACGGCAGCAGGAGCGCGCCGCCCACGAGCCCGGCGACCGCCATCGTCGGCACCCGGTCGCCCTCGGCGTGCAGGAGGACGTTCCACCCCGCGTGCAGGACCGCCGCCCCGAGCACCAGGCCCAGAGCGGCGCCGCTCACGCTTCGGGGCGGTGGTGGGGGAAGAGGATCACGTCGCGGATGCTCGGCACGTCCGCGAGGATCATCACGAGCCGATCGACGCCCAGCCCCATCCCGCCCGTAGGCGGCATGCCGTGCTCGAGCGCGACCAGGAAGTCCTCGTCCATCGGGTGGGTCTCCTCCTCGCCGTGCTCACGGGCCTCGCGCTGGATCTCGAACGACTGCCGCTGCTCGTCGGGATCGGAAAGCTCCGAATACGCCGGGACGAGCTCCGTCCCGCACAGCACGAGGTCGAAGTGCTCGACCACGCCCGGGCTGGTGCGGTGCGGCCGCGCGAGCGGCGAGACCTCGCGCGGGATATCGCACACGAGCACGGGGCCCCACAGGTCCTCCTCGACGAGCTTCTCGTAGAGCTCGTACACGAGCTTGCCGGGACCCCACGACGGTTCGACCTCGATCCCGTGGCCCGACGCGATCTGGCCGAGGTCGGTGCGGTCGAGCGTGATCTCCTGGCCCGTCGCCTCGGAGACGAGCTCGAGCATCGCGCGGCGCGGCCACTCGGACCCGAGGTCGACCTCGCGGCCCTGGTACTCGAACCGAAGAGACCCGTGGACCGCTTGCGCGGCCGCACGGACCAGCGCCTGCGTGAGCTCCATCATCGTCTCGTAGTCGCCGTAGGCCTGGTAGGCCTCGAGCATCGTGAACTCGGGATTGTGGTCGCGGTCCAGGCCCTCGTTGCGGAAGATGCGGCCGATCTCGTACACGCGCTCGAGCCCGCCGACGAGCAGGCGCTTGAGGAACAGCTCGAGCGCGATCCGCAGGTTCATGTCGATGTCGAGCGCGCGGTGGTGCGTCATGAACGGGCGCGCGATCGCCCCGCCGTGCGTGAGCTGCAGCACCGGCGTCTCGACCTCGACGAACCCGCGTTCGTCGAGCACGCTCCGGAACGCCTTCAGCGTGTCGGCCCGCGCGGTCACGACTCGCCGGTACTCGAGGTCGGTCGCGAGGTGCAGGTAGCGCTGACGCAGCTGCAGGTCGGGATCCTTCAGGCCGTGCCACTTCTCGGGTAGCGGGCGGAGTGCCTTGGAGAGCATCGCCAGACGCTCGACGAACACGCTCAGCTCGCCCTTGCGCGTGGTCCCGATCCGGCCGGTCGCCGCAACGATGTCGCCGAGATCGACGTCGGCCAGCAGCTCGAAGGACGACTGCTCGGTGTCCTGGTTCGCCACGAGCTGCAGGTCGCCGGTGCGGTCGCGCAGCACGAAGAACACCAGCTTTCCGATGTCGCGCTTCAGCACCACCCGGCCGGCGACGGTGCGCCGATCCTCGGTGAGGGTGTCCGGCCCGAGGTCGCCGTGCACCTCGCGGATCTCGGCGGTGCTCGAGGGCTCGGTCACGCCGAGCGCGTCGTGCAGGCTGAAGGCGAATGCGCGGTCGCCCAGGCGCTCGCGGCTCTCGCGGCGGGCGCGCAGGACCTCGGACTCTCGACCCGTGGGCTCCTCGGTCACTCGTCAGGCCCCGCGTTGCGCTCGAACACCAGGCGGAGCCCCTCGAGGGTGAGCCACGGATCGTGCTCGTCTACGAACTGGCAGTGGGGCACGATCGCCGGCGCGAGCCCTCCCGTGGCGACCACGGTCGCGTTCCCGCCGAGCTCCTTGCGCATCCGCTCGATCATGCCGTCGGCCTCGGCGGCCGTCCCGAAGATCAGCGCGGACTGGATCGCCTCGACCGTGTTGCGCCCGATCGGCGAGCGCGGCGCGTGGAGCTCGACCTGCGGCAGGCGCGCCGTCTCGCGCGAGAGCGACGCGTTCGAGGTCTGTACGCCCGGCGCGATCGCGCCACCCAGGAAGTCCCCCTTGTCGGAGATGACGTCGTAGGTGGTCGCGGTGCCGAAGTCGATCACGATGCACGGCCCGCCGTAGCGGTGGAACGCGGCAAGCGCGTTCACGATGCGGTCGGCGCCGACCTCGCGCGGGTTGTCGGTCTGGATCGACAGTCCGGTGCGCGTACCGGGCTCGACCACGACCGGCGGGAAGTTGAAGTAGCGGTGGACCATGTCGCGGAGCGCCGTGGTCATCGTCGGCACGACCGAGGCGAGCACGACGCCGGTGATCTGGTTCGAGAACGACAGGCCGGCCTGGTCCAGGAGCCCGGCGAGCATCACGGCGAGCTCGTCCGCGGTGCGCTCGGTCTCGGTGGACATGCGCCACTGGTGCTCGAGCTCGGTCCCCCGGAACACCCCGAGCACCGTGTTCGTGTTCCCGACGTTCACCGCGAGCAGCACCGCTGATCACCCC
>DATEDE010000189.1:0-9973 GCA_035286545.1 Actinomycetota bacterium
CGCCGGGTCTTCGCCGACGTTCCGGCCGAGGATCTCAGCGGGTCCGTGGCGGCGAGCCATGACGTCCGAACCGCGCTCGCACGGCTGCCCCGCGGCCAACGCGAGGCGCTGATCCTCGTCGAATGGCTCGGTCTGGCGTCAGAGGAGGCCGGCCGGGTGCTCGGGATCGACGCGTCGTCCGTGAGAGGACGTCTGCACCGCGGGCGAGCCTCGCTCCGCGACCTGCTAGGAGACCCAGATGAGTGACCTGCGAACGATCATGGAGCGAGGAGTCGGAAGTGCGGCCCCCCCGCCCGACGGGTTCGAGCGCATGCTGCGCCGCCGCGACCGCAAGCAGCGGAACCAGCGCATCACGGCCGGCACGGTCGGGATCGCGGTATTCGTTGCCGCGGTCTGGATCGTCACGACCGGTGGACCGGTCGATCGCGCATTGACGCCGGGGGGCGCAGGGACCGCGACCGGTCCAACGGCAACGGGACCCACGATCGCGCCCGAAGCTGCAAGCATCGTCGGCCTGCCGGCCCCGGGAGCCGCACCGAGCACGCCGGAGCACGGACAGCTCGTCCTCTACCTCGAAGGCAACGCGGGCGGCCTTCCCACCGCGCTCTGGGTGTACGCCGACGGGCGCTTGATCCGGGGCGATGTCGTCGGCTCCCTCCCCGAGGGTGCACCGACCGAAGGGGTCACCGGATTCGTCGAGCAGCACCTCACGCCCGCGGGGGTCGAGTTCCTGCAAACCCAGGTCATCTCGACCGGACTCTTCGAGGACGACCTCGCGCTCTTGCGCGGCCCTGGTGATCCTCCCTTCCTCACGATCCGCGTGCGCAACGGCGACCGACTCGTGTGGCTGACGTGGGCCGTGGAGGAGAACTACCGCGTCCCGAAGGACGCGCCGCAGGCGACGCCGGAGCAGGCGAGCACCCTGGAAGGGATCCATGCGCTCCTGACCGATCCGACGTCTTGGCCGGCGAGCGCGTGGGAGGACCAGGATCTCGAGACCTTCGTGCCATCCAGGTACCAGGTGTCGCTTCGGGACTTCCCCACTCAAGGGCCGGGGCCGGAGGTGTCCGTCGGAGCGCGCGAGTTGGCGCTGCTGCCGACACCGGCGGTGGACATCCTCCGCCTCGGCACGAAGCTGGACCCGGCGTTCTACGAGCTGACGACCGACGATGCCCGTGCGCTGGCCGAGGCCCTCATCCAGGCAGGTCTCGATCCGGTGGCGATGCCCATGGGGGAGGCCGTCGTGCGGTTCGAGCTCGAGGATCCCTATGAGCCCGGGAACTCGCTCCACGTCTTCTTCGGGCCCGTCCTGCCTCATGGCGAGGCGGTCTTCCTGGGACCCGGGTGACCGCACGCCCGCAGTGGAGGTGAGGAGGTGACGGAGATTCGCCCAGCATCCGAGGGCGTCCCAGCGGAACGAACCGGCTCGCGAAGATCCGTGGACCCTGAAGTCCAAGACGACGTGATCAGATCCGGTCGCGGGACTCGAGCGATGGGTCCGAGGACCGACCCGATCGACCAGCGCGGCAGGTCATGACCCCCAAGACCTGCCTCCGTTGTGACTGGCATGGCGAGACGAAGGAACCGACGTGCCCTAACTGCGGGGTTCTGGTCTACGTCCTCAGCCCTTCCGACTCGGGAGAGGCGGGGAAGCCAGCGGGAAGCAGTCCTGAGGAGCGAAGCCACCAAGAGGCGAGCACCGCAAGCACGCAACCGGGAGACAGCCCGTCACCGCGGTCAGGTCCACCCCCCTTCCCGACGGATACGCTCGAACCGTCCACCCGGTCCGCGCGTTCCGTCGTGAAGCGCTCCTGGTGGCCGGCACAGCCGTTCGCCGGAACGAACACCTCTGCCAAGCTCGCGATGGCGGCGGCGGCCGTGGTGGTCGTCGCGATGGTCCTCAACAACCTGCTGTCCGCCAGCAGTGGGATAGCGGGGAGCGGCCCCGCAGTCGCAGTCTCACCCTCACCCTCAGCGACGCCGCAACCCAGTCCCTCGACAACGCCTGCGGGCGTCGGTCCCGACCTCGATTGTCCTTTCATCGGCAGGTGCGCGCTGACCGTGGGGGGCGTTCCGTTCTCGTTCAGGGTGAGGACGGATGGCTGGGAACGGTTCGGCAGCATCTCGATCAACAAGTCCACGGTGGGCTCACAAGGCGCAGAGGCCATCATCTTCTGGACGGCCTTCCCGGGCGGAGACATCGCCGACCCATGCGACAACCTGCTCCATCCGCTCGGCGGTCTTGGTCCATCGGCCGCCGATCTCGCGGCCGCCGTGGCGAAGGCGCCCGGGACCGAGCTCGTCGCGGGGCCTTCGGACGTCACCCTGGGCGGGTACCCCGCCAAGCACGTGGTGCTCACCGTTCGCAAGGACCTGCGTTGCGACCCTGGGTTCTTCTTCACGTGGGAAGACGTGGATGGAGGGGCGCTCTGGCCGTACACGGTCGCAGGCGTCACGATCAACGTATGGACCCTCGATGTGGACGGGACACGCCTGTTCATCGAGGCCGAGACGAGCAGGCAAGCGAGCCCCGAGCTCGAGCGGGAGGTCCAGCAGATCGTCAGGTCGATCCGCCTCGGCCCACCGACGGCGGACTACCTCCTCGACCTCGACACGGGCACGAGGAGGCCCCTGCCCAAGAACATCGATGGGAGCCAGCATGCCGCCTCGCCCGACGGCTCGAGGATCGCCTACGTCGCGCCGGACGAGGACGGAACCGGTCAGATCTTCGTTGCCGACCTCGACGGCTCACGGGTCCGGCAGGTGACGCATGACCCGGTGGGGGCGGGCTCGCCAGCCTGGTCGCCGGATGGGACGAGGATCGCCTACGGGAGGTCCGTCGGCGAGAACCTCGCTCACCTCTTCGTCCTCGACCTCGCCACGGGCCGGTCCACGCAGATCGATGACGGGACCCGCGACCAGCAGGCCATCAGCGGCGCGCTCCAGTTCACAACGGACGGCTCGTCAATCGTCTACACCGGCGTCAGCGATCGGGGCCTGGAGCTCCGAACCATGCCGGTCGACGGAGGGGAGAGCACGCTCCTGATCGGCGGACGCACCGATGGCGCCGGGGGCCTGGCCAACGCGTTCAACGGTTCGCTGTCGCCCGACGGTACGCTCGTGACCTTCCTCGGCGACGAGGGCGGCCCGGGGCCGATGCGGTACGTGGCCAACGCCGACGGCACAGATAGGCGAGTCATCCCAGGATGGGCCTCGAATCCCGCGGGAGCCTGGTCGCCCGACGGGAGCCGGATCGTGTGCTTCGCTCCTCTTCCAGGCAGCGCCATCAGCGTCGTAGACGTCGCGACCGGAGATCGCTCGTTCGTCGCCGAGGGCAGTGGCGCGATCTGGCTCGACGATCACACGCTGCTCGTAGAGGTCTGACGACGGATCCCGGGAGGCAAGGTGCGATACCGCCTCTGCGAACGGCGGTGTCTGCGCGTTCATGATGTCGATGGATGAGCAGGCCGCCCTGATGACCGGGTCGCTGGAACACCTCCAGGTCCCGCTGGACTTCGAGGAGTTCTTCGAGACCGAACGTGAGCGGCTGTTCCGGGCACTCCTGCTCGTCACGCACGACTCGGCGGAGGCGGAGGATCTCATGCAGGAGGCGTTCGTCCGCATCTGGGAGCGTTGGGATCGCGTCGCTCAGGTCGAGGACCCCGTCGGCTACCTCTTCAAGACGGCGATGAACCTGCACCGCTCGGCGCTCCGGCGCGCGCTTACCGCGGCAAAGAGGTCGCTGCGGCCTCCGGCCGGGCGAGATCCGTTCGACGAGGTGGCCGACCGCGACGAGGCGGTCCGGTCGCTGGCCCTGCTCACCCCCCGGCAGCGTGCCGCCGTCGTCGTGACCGAGCTCCTCGGGTACAGCTCCGAGGAGGCGGGCGCGATCCTCGGGGTCCGGCCGGGCACGGTCCGCACGCTTACCTCGCAGGCACGAGCGACGCTGCTCGCATGGAAGGAACCAGACGATGACTGACCTCAACTCACTGCTCGAGCGCGCCGATCGCGCCGTTTCCGGCGTGCCACTGCCCATCGGCGGGGTGGAGCGGCTGCGCAGCCTGCGCGATCGCAAGCGCCGGAACCAGCGCATCGCGGCGGGCGTCGTCGGGATCTCGGTCTTCGTGGCATCGGTCTGGATCGTGACGACCGGCGGGCCGTCCGACCGCAGCGGGACGCCGGGCTCGAGCGGACCGGTGGTCGCTCCCGACGGTCCCGGCAAGGTCGGCCTGGTCGGTCTCGCTCCCGAGGGAGCGACGCCGAGCTCGCCGAGCAGGGGTGAGCTCGTCCTCAGCGCCTTCTTCGCGCACTCGGGGGGGGACCCAGGGAGGTTCCATTTCAACGTCTACGCGGACGGGCGGCTGATCTGGCAGCGGTTGGGCGGGGGGACGGGCGAGTACGCGATCGACTACACGACCGGTTGGGTCGAGCAGCGCCTCACGCCCGAAGGCGTCGAGCTGCTGCGGTCCGAGGCCCTCTCGACGGGGCTGTTCGACCAGGATGTCCACCTGGTGGGTGGGTACATCCAATACCCCGGCGAGGTCTGGGTCCGGAACGGTGACCGGCTCGTCCGCGTGACGTGGAGCGTCATCGGCCCGGACAACGCCGCCACGGAGACGGCGGCGACCCCGGAGCAGGTGAACGCGCTCAAGCAGCTGGACGCGCGGCTTGCGGATCCGGCGTCGTGGCTCCCGGCGACCGCGTGGGAAGACGAGCAGATGCGGCCGTTCGTACCCTCCAGGTACTCACTCTGCCTGGAGTCGCCGCAGCTCGTTGAACTCGCGCGAGTGTTGGCCTCGCTCCCGCAGCGAGCCCAGGACCTGCTCGACGGGTGGGACCTCACGTACCGCGAGAGCACGTACTCCGAGGGGCGGTATTGGTGCTCCGCCGTGACGACCGAACGGGCTCGCGCGCTCGCTCAGATCCTCGACGACGCAGGCTTCCAGCACCGCGAAAACATCTTCGAGGTGCGGTACGAGCTCGGGCAGCGAGACCCCGACGCGACGGAGGTCTCGCTCTCGTTCGCGCTGCTCCTCCCGGACGAGACGTGATCCAGCTGCCTACACGGTTAGGCCTCCAGCCCGCCCTGGTGGAGCATGAACGTGCACGAGTCGCGAAGGAGGGATGACATGCAGAGACCGACGGATCGACCCGATCGGAGGCTCCTGGTCGGGGTGGCGGCTGTGGTGCTGCTCCTGAGCGGGGCCTGCGACCGCGGCCAGGACGCTCCGACGACGGACCAGCCGCCAGTGGCGACCGGAGCTTCGGAGGACCCGGCGCACGCGGCGGCGGCCAAGGAGGTGGCCACGGGGTTCGTCGAGGCCTTCGGGGCATTCGACGCGGACGGGGCGATCGCCTACCTGGCCGACGACGCCGACCTCTCGGGGTTGGATCAAGGGAGGGGAACCCAGGGTCTACGATGGCTGCTCTCCCTCCTCGAAGCCCAGGGCTACGAGCAGATGCTCGACTCCTGTGATGTGACGGGCGATGTCTTGGTTCGTTGCGCGTTCGACTTCCACGGCATCAGGTCCGATGAGATCGGACTTGGTCCGTACAGCGGCAGCTTCTTCGATCTCACCGTCCGTGACGGGGAGGTCGTACGAGCGTCGGTGTACTGGGAGACCGCGGAGTTCTCGCCGCAGATGTGGGAGCCCTTCGCCGCGTGGGTGTCCGAAACGTACCCCGAGGACGGCGCGGTGATGTACCAGAGCGGCTACACCAACTGGCGGCTCACCGAGGAGTCGATCCGCCTTTGGGAGCGGCACAGCCGGGAGTACGTGCAGGAGATGAGTGGGTGAACCGAGGAGGCCGAGGATGGCCCCTCCTTCCGCACGAGACGTGACCCGCGCGTAGAGCACGACTGGCGCCCCGGGTGTCCATGGCGCACCACGGACGCTCAGACCCGTCGCGCGCCCGCCGCAGATCCCGATGGAGGTCGGGTGGAGGAGCCGCAGGCGTTCGAGACCCCTCGTCGTGCAGACGCGGGCACGGGTGCTCGGCGCGTGGTGCCTGGTGACCGCCGGCCGCCAGCGGGCCGACGGCCGGGCCTACACGGTTCGGCCTCCAGCCCGCCCTGGTGGGGCATGAAGGTGCACGAGGCGCGGGTGGCCGAACCGCGCGACGGCGTCGAGCGCGTGTGGCGAGAGGACGGCCCCCGGCTCTGGCGCTCGCTCGTCGCGTTCGGCGGCGATCCTGAGCTCGCGAGCGACGCGATGGCCGAGGCGTTCGCGCAGGCGCTCGGACGAGGCTCGGCTATCGAGTCACCCGACCGCTGGGTCTGGCGGGCGGCGTTGCCGGCGAGCTGAAGGAGCGCCGGCGGCCCGCGCTCGGCATCGATCCCGAACCGACCGTCCACCTTCCCGAGCCGGTCGTGGACCTCGTACGCGCGCTCCGCACCCTCAGCCCGAACCAACGCGCGGCCGCGGTCCTGTGCCTGTACGCCGACCTTCCCGCGCGTGAGGTGGCACGGATCCTCGGGTGCAGCCAGGCGACCGTGCGCGTCCACCTCTCGCAAGCCCGACGGCGCCTGCGGGCGCAGCTGGAGGACACCGATGACTGACCTTCGCGAACGCTTCGGCGCGCTCGACGCGCTCGAGGTCCCCGACGTGATGGCCCGAGCCCGGAAGATCGGGCCCAAGCCCCCCCAGCCCGAACCGCCTCCGCGGTCGCAGCGGATCGGGGTGCTCGTGCTGGTCGCCGTGATCGCGATCGCCGCGATCGTGCTCGGTGCGCGGGCGCTCCGCGAGCCGGTGGCCACGCCGGCCACCACCGGACCGGACATCCCAGACGATGCCGATCGGGTGGGCTTCATCGGCCTCCCCCCGGAAGGAGCGACGCCGAGCGCTCCGGAGCGGGGAGAGCTCGTCCTTAGCTTCGTGGGCAGGAGCATCGCCGCCGGGCAGATCTACAAGGTCCACCTATACGCCGATGGGCGGTTGATCACGTGGGCCGAGTCCGACCCCCCCGAGGGTGCGAACCCGGGCTCGTTCCTCGAGCAACGCCTCACGCCCGAGGGCGTCGAGCTCGTTCGGTCCGAGATCGTGTCGACCGGACTGTTCGGCCGCGACCTCGCCCTCGTCAACGACCACAGCCGCTGGTGGTTCTGGGGAACGATCGCGGTGCGCGAGGGCGACCGGCTCGTGAGCGTCGAGTGGACCACCCCCTACTACGGCGAGGACCTCCCCGGCCGGGCGGAAGCGACACCAGCCCAGGCGAACGCGCTCGAGCGGATCGATGCGCAGCTCGCCGATCCTTCGGCGTGGCTGCCGACCAGCGCGTGGGAAGACCGGGAGATCAGGGCGTACGTGCCGTCCCGGTACGAGGTCTGTTTCGGGCCGTGGCCCAACGCGAGCGTCGGACCGGCCGACGAGCCGTCTCGTATCTTGACCGTGCTCCCGGCACCGGCCGCGGACCTGCTCCGGGCCCAGGACTGGACACCGGAGGGGGTGAGCGGCTCGGATCAGTCCTGCTCCGACCTGACGACCGACGAGGCCCGCTCGTTCGTAGAGGCTCTCAGCGACGCCGGGATCGCACCGGACCCGCGTCCGGACTGGAGGCTGGAGTACCGCCTCGCCGAGGTCGAGATCGGGGGGGTGGCCATCTGGTTCGAGCCGTACCTCCCGCACGGCGAGGTGACCTGCTCGGCGTGCGGGTGATTGATCCCGATCGGAGGTTCAGGGGCGCGAAGTGCGCCAGTGGCGCAGACGCTCCAGGAGATCCGGTACGTCCGTCGACAGGGTCTGCCACAAGGCGTCGTAGTCGACCCGGTGGTAGATGTGGTCGACGAGGATCCTGATGTCCCGGATGTCGTCCCAGGCGACCTCGGGCACGGCACCCTTAACGTCGTCGGGCAGGCGGTTCGCGGCGTCTGCGATCCGGCCGATCACCGCCTCGCCCGCCAGCCGAAGCAACCGGTCCTCGTCCCACGCCGCCCGACCCCGGCGGACGAGCTCAGCGGCGGCTCCGGCGGCGTCCTCGATGTCGTCGAGGACGGCCTCGACCGGTCGTTCCCGCTCGGGGCTCAGAGCGGCACAGCCGCGCCGAGGATCGTGTCCTCGTCTCGCTCGAGCAGCCCGCCCGTCGTCACGACGTCCACGTCCACGCCGAGGAGATCGCTCAGCTCACGTCGGAGCCGGACCTGGTCGAGCAGCGAGCGGCCGGCGTCCATGTCGACGAGGAGATCGACGTCCGAGGTCACGGTCTCCTCGCCGCGGGCCACCGAGCCGAACACCCGGACGTTGCGCGCGTAGTGCCGAGCCGCGAGCTCGACGATCTCGTCGCGCCGCTCCTCGAGGAGTCGACGGAGCCGGCCACTGGCACGGGAGACCTCAGACCGGCTGGCCGTCAGCGTCGTCCCGGTCGCACCGAGCACCCGCTCGAGCGTCGAAACGTTCGGGACCTTGTCCCCGGCCTCGTACGCGGCGATCGTCGGCTGGGACGTGCCGGCCCGCCGGGCGAGCTCGGCCTGCGTGAGGCCCGCCGCCGAGCGCGCCTCCCTTATCAGTCGCGCCGCGAGGGTCATGACCTGGGAGTATATCCCATCAGATATCACCCGGAGTGGATCCGCGGGATCAGGCGACCACCGCGCCGACTCACGCCAGGCGAGCTAGGCCTGTGTGAGGCCCGCCGCCCGCCAGCCTTTCGGCGAGTATATCCTATCGGATATACTCGGTTTCGTGGCTTACTCCTGGTTCGCCGTCGGTTCTGGACGGCGATCGGGTCAGCTCGGTTGATTGGCGCCACCTGAAGACGGTCGGCGCGATGCGCGAGGAGTTCCACGCGCGGATGCTCGAACCCGAGTCGTGGCTCCCAGCGTCCGCATGGGCCGAAGCGGCGTTCGATGCATGCGTCCCGTCGCGCTACTTCGTGGGTGGGGAGGTACACCCGGTCGCTCTGCCACGCCCTGCCGATGAGGTGCTTCGGTCCCGTGGATGCCAGCTCGTCTCGGCCGAGGAGGCCCGCACGATCGTCGCCGCCTTCGAGCTAGCCGGCCTGGCAGCGTCGGGCGACGCGGCCGCCGACCCCACCTCGATCGTGTACGTGTATGAGCCCAACCGCGGGAGGGCCTGGCTCTCCGTCCGGCCCGCGCTCGCCCACGAGAAGGACTGCTGAGGGATGGGGACACCTACGGGGCGCTGGGAAAGGCCACGGGGCAGCGGTCGATGTGCAGGTACTGGCGGCACTCCTCGTCGGTGAGGGATCGCGTGACGTTCTCGCGAGCGATCTCGAGCAGGTCGTCGATGTCGAGCGCCCAGATCCGGACGACCCCGTCGCCCGCGGTCGCGAGCATCGAGTCGTCGGGACTGAAGACCACCTTGCCGACCGTGTCGTGCCCGCGAAGGACGAGCAGCTCTTCGCCCGTTCTCGTGTCGAACACCCGCACGGTCCCATCGGGATCCCCCTCGGCGAGCCGAGCGCCGTCAGCGCTGAACGCGATGGAGTTGGGCTCGAGCTGAGTCGATCGCAGGGTCATGAGGAGCTGTCCGCTCCGCACGTCCCAGATCGTGGTGTCGAACGTCCCGACCGCGAGCCGGCTCCCGTCGGCATCGAACCGCATCTCGTCGTAGTCCGACGTCGAGATCGGCAGCTCGGAGACGACCTCATCGAGCGTCCAGTCCCAGACCTTCACATGCTCCCCCGACTCCTCGTCCCGTGCTGGGACAGCCACGAGGCCACCGGGACCGGATCGAACCAGGCCCAAGAACTCGAAACCGTCAGGCTCGAGGAGGCCGACCCGACGTCCGGACATGTCGACGATCAGGATGCCGTCGGGATCGGTCACGGCGGCGAAACGGCTATCCGGGCTCCAACCCAACAAGCGCCCCCGACGGCCCCCGAAGAGCTCGGCGTCCGTTTCGACGTCCCGGAAGGTCAGCGTTGGGCCATCATCGATGGCGACGGTTCTCCCGTCCGGGGCGAAGGCGTAGCCCGAGGAGGGTTGGGGCGGCTGGAACCACACGACCGCCTCTCCGCT
>DATEDE010000190.1:0-8804 GCA_035286545.1 Actinomycetota bacterium
GGCACCACCCCCGACCGTGCGAGCCCGAGCGCACCCTCGAGGACCGGCACGGCGGGCGCGTCGATCGTGGCCGAGACCCTGGAGGCGAGCAGCATGCGATGCAGGTGTCCGAGCAGGCCGAATCCGGTCACGTCCGTCGCGGCCTCGGCGCCGGCCTCGCGCATCGCCTCGGCGGCGGGCGCGTTCAGCGTGGTCATCACGTCCACCGCGCGACGCACGAGCGCCTCGTCGGCGAGGCCCCGCTTGATCGCGGTCGAGATGACGCCGAGGCCGAGCGGCTTCGTGAGGAAGAGCCGCGCGCCCGGCACGGCCGTCGAGTTCCGCACGATCTCAGACGGGTCGGCGAGGCCGAGCGCGACCATCCCGTACTTGGGCTCGGGGTCGGTGATCGAGTGCCCGCCGAGCACAGCCGCGCCTGCCTCGGCCACGACGTCGATCCCTCCCTGCAGCACCCGGCCCATCATCTCCAGCGGGAGATCGTCGACGGGCCACGACACTATGTTCAGAGCCAGGAACGGCCGGCCTCCCATCGCGTAGACGTCCGACAGCGCGTTCGTCGCCGCGATCCGTCCCCAGTCGTACGGGTCGTCGACGATCGGCGTGAAGAAATCGAGAGTCGCGATGAGCGCATGCCCGCCCGGCAGCAGGACGACGGCGGCGTCATCGCCGGTGTCGGCGGCAACGAGGACATCGCCCGTGAGCTCTGGCAGCGAAAGGGCGCCGAGGACCGTCTGCAGGTCCGCGGGCCCGAGCTTGCATCCGCAGCCGGCGCCGTGGCTGAAGCTGGTGAGTCGCCGCGGCTCGCCCATGTAGGCGAGGATACGCGTAGGGATGCGGACCGCGGTCGTGGGACACACGGAGTGGGTCGAGTTCGGACGCGTCGAGCGCCTGCCGGGCCACGGAGTCATCGCGCATGCCACAGACACCTGGGAAGAGCCGGGTGGCGGTGGCGCCGTCGCGGCGGTGCAGCTGGCACGCCTCTCGGGCTCGTGCACCTTCTACACGGCGTTCGGCGACGACGAGCGGGGAGAGTGGTCACGGCGCGAGCTCGAGCGGCTCGGCGTCCGCGTCGAGGCCGCTCTACGTGCGGAGCCGACCCGCCGAGCCGTCACCCTGATCGACGCCGATGGCGAACGGACGATCACGACGCTGGGGCGTCGCCTCGAGCCATCAGCCAAGGACCGGCTGCCGTGGAACGAGCTCGAGGAGATGGATGCGGCGTACGTGACGGCGGGTAACGCCGGCGCGCTTCGCGAGGCGCGCCGCGCACGCGTCCTGGTTGCGACCGCGCGGGCGATGCCCCTGCTCGCCGAGGCCGACGTGCACCTGGACGTCGTGGTCGGCAGCGGTCGCGACCCCGCCGAGCGGTTCGACCCAGGGTCGCTCACCCACCCTCCGCACCTGGTGGTGCGCACGGACGGGCCTCGAGGAGGGTCGTACGAGACGAACGACGGGCGCGCCGGGACCTTCGCTGCGGCCCCGCCGCCCGGGCCGGTCGTCGACACGTACGGGGCCGGCGACTCGTTCGCGGCGGGGCTGACGTTCGGGCTCGCCGAGGGCCTCGAGGTGGAGCGGGCGCTGGCGCTCGCAGCGCGATGCGGCGCGTGGTGCGTCGCCGGACGCGGCCCCTACGGGCGGCCGCTCCCGGCAGGAGGTCCGGCGGTCACGACGGCGTAGGCTGCCAGCGTGGACGTCCGGTCCTTCCTCTCGCGCCTCCCGCCGTTCGACGGTCTCCACGCCAAGGCCCTCGACCGGATCGCGAACTCGGTCGAGATCGAGCACTTCGCACCCGGGACCGTGATCCTCCAGCAGGCGGGCGAGCCCGCGCACCACCTGTACGTGATCCGTCGCGGCGCGGTCGAGGTCTCGGATGGCGGCCGGGTGGTGGACCTGCTCGTCGAAGGCGAGGCCTTCGGGGGCACCTCGCTCGTGAGCGGCGGGTCGCCGACGGCCACGATCTCGGCGCATGAGGACACCCTCTGCTACCTGATCCCGGCCGAGGTGGCGGCGGACGTGCTGGAGAGCTCGGCCGGCGTCACGTTCCTGGTCCGAGCTCTCCGGCGCCGGATCGAGCGCATCGACGAGAGCTGGGAGAGCGAGCGCGGGGCCGACCAGTACCGAGCGGTCGGCTCGCTGATCCGTCGCGAGCCCGTGATCTCCGAGCCCTCGGAGACCGTGGGCGAGGCGGCGCGACGCATGGCGAGCGAGCGGGTCTCGTGCCTGCTGATCCCGACGCCCGACGGCCTGGGGATCCTGACCGACCGGGACCTGCGCTCGAGGGTCCTTGCCCAGGGACGAGGCCCCGGGACCCCGATCGCCGAGGTGATGACGCCGGCCGCGACGACGATCCGCTCGACCACGCTGTCCGGCGACGCCCTGCTGCGGATGCTGGAGGGCGGCTTCCACCACTTCCCCGTGCTCGCCGAGGACGGGAGCCTGCTCGGCGTCGTGACCGACACCGACCTCATGGGCGTGGGTCGGGACACGCCGTTCGCGGTCAAGGCAGCGATCGAGCGCGCGGACGATGCGGCGGGCGTGTCTACCGCAGGACGGGCGATCCCAGCCGTGGTCGCGTCGCTGATGGACGCGAGCGCCGACCCGGTGGACGTTGGGCGCGTCGTCGCCCTGATCGTGGACGCGATGACCCGCCGGTTCCTCGAACAGGGCATCGACGACCTCGGCGATCCACCGACGGCATGGTCGTGGCTGGCGCTCGGCAGCGCCGCGCGGCACGAGCAGGCGATCGCCACCGACCAGGACCACGCGATGGCGTATCGCCTTGACGGCGAGCCGCCCGAGGAGGTGGACGCCTACTTCGCGCGTCTGGCCGAGTTCGTGAGCGCGGGCCTAGAGGAGGGTGGGATCCCGCGCTGCCGCGCCGAGGCGATGGCGACGAACGCCGCGCTGCGTCGCCCGCTGCCCGCATGGGTGGACCGGCTGGGCGACTGGATGCGCGACCTCGGCCCCGTGGGCAGCGAGCAGCTGTCGATCGTGCTCGACTTCCGCAGCGTCGCCGGGCCGCTCGACGCCCAGGGAGAGCTCGACGCGATCGTGCGCACCGCGCCCTCGCACCCGGGGTTCGCCCGTCAGCTCTCCAGGCGAGCGCTCGACCTGCGGCCGCCCACCGGGTTCTTCCGCGACCTGGTGGTCGAGGCCCACGGTGAGCACGCCGGGACCCTTGACGTCAAGCACGGCGGGATCACGATCATCTCGAACCTCGCGCGCGCGTACGCGATCGGCAACGGGATCACCACCAAGCGGACGCTCGCGCGCCTGGAGGAGGCCGAGCGGGCGGGCGTGATCGACGAGGAGACGCGGCTCCCGCTCTCGGAGGCATTCCGGTTCCTGTGGAACGTTCGCCTGCAGCACCACGTGCTACAGCACCGCGAAGGCTCGGCGCCCGACGACCACCTCGATCCAGCCGTGCTGGGTCCGCTCGCGCGCCAGGGCATGAAGGAGGCGTTCCGCTCGATCGCGCGGGCGCAGAAGGCGCTGGCGCTCCAGGCTGGCGTCTCGATGCGCTAGGCGTCGGGGGCCCGGACCGGTGGCGCGCCGATCGCGTGGTACCCGCCGTCGACGTGGATCATCTCGCCGGTGATCGCGCGGGACAGGTCGGAGAGCAGGAAGGCCACCGTGTCACCCACCGGCGCGGCGTCGGTCACATCCCACCCGAGCGGCGAGCGTCCCGACCAGGCCTCGGTGATCGCGTCGAAGCCGGGGATCCCCTTGCCGGCGATCGTCCGGAGCGGGCCGGCCGAGACCGTGTTCACCCGGATCTTGTGCGGGCCGAGATCGCGGGCGAGGTAGCGCGTGAGAGACTCGAGCCCCGCCTTGGCCACGCCCATCCAGTCGTAGATCGGCCACGCGATCCGGGCGTCGAAAGTGAGCGAGACGATCGAGCCGCCCGCCTCGCGCATGTGCGGAAGCATGCCGGTCGCGATCGCCTTCAGGCTGAACACGCTCGTCTGGATCGAGGCGGACACGCTCTCCCAGGGCGTGTCGAGGAGCTTGCCACCCAAGGCGTCCTGCGGCGCGAACGCGATCGCGTGAACGAACCCGTCGAGCCTGCCCCACCGGCTGCCGACCTCGTCGGCCACGGCCGCGATCTGCCCCGGCTCGTTGGCGTCCATCTCCAGGATGTCCACGGGTGCGGGCAGGCGCTTGGCCGACTTCTCCGTCAGGCTCATGGCCCGGCCGAAGGATGTGAGCACGATCTCGGCGCCTTGTTCCTGCGCCGACCGGGCCACAGCGAAGGCGATCGAGTCAGGCGTCAGCACGCCGGTCACGAGCAGCTTCTTGCCCTCGAGCAACATCGGGCGCCTCCTGGTCCCGGGCATGGTATCCGTATCCCGTGATGGACCTGCGATCGCTCGCCAAGGTCGACCTGCATAGGCACCTCGAGGGCGCGATCCGCCTGCAGACCCTCCTGGACCTGTACGGGGAGGCCGGTGCGCCGCTGCCCGAGCCCTCGCCCGAGGAGCTCGCGCCGCGGGCCCAGGTGCTCGAGGTGATGGACTCGCTCGAGTCCGTGCTCGCGCGGTTCGCGGTGGCCCAGGGCGCGTTCTGGAGCGAGGCCGCGGCCGAGCGCATCGCGTACGAGGCCGTCGAGGACCTCGCGCGCGACAACGTGCGCCTGGCCGAGCTCCGCTTCTCACCCGAGTTCCTGTGCGAGCCGCACGGCCTTGACTGGGACCTGGCGATGGACGCGATCGTCCGCGGCGTCCGACGCGCCTCGAAGGAGCACGACGTGGCGGTGGGTCTGATCGCGATCGCCAGCCGCAACTACGGCATGGCCTCGGCCGAGCGCACGATGGACTTCGCGCTGCGCCGGCGCGAGGACCTCGTGGCGTTCGACCTCGCGGGCGACGAGAAGGCCTATCCCCCGTCGCTGTACGTCGAGGTGATCGAGCGCCTGGAGGGCAGCGGCCTCAAGCTCACGACCCACTACGGCGAGTCCGGCGGGCCGCAGTTCCCGCGCGAGGCGATCGAGGCGCTCGGCTCCCTGCGCCTGGGTCACGGCATCAGCGTCGCGTGGGATCCCGAGGTGACGGCGCTCGCTCGGGACCGTCACGTGGCACTGGAGATGTGCCCGACCTCCAACCTGCGGACCGGCGGCATCTCCTCGATGGCCGAGCACCCGGCCCGGCGGCTCCTAGACGAGGGGGTGCCGGTCACGATCGACACGGACAACCCAGGCCTGTTCGCGATCGACCTGACCCACGAGCTGGAGGTGGCCCGAGACGTCCTGGGCTTCACCGACGAGGAGCTGCGACGCGTGACGCGGAACGCCCTGGATGCGAGCTTCGTCGACGAGGCCGCGAAGGCCGACGTCCGCCGCCGGCACTTCGGCTGGGTACAGGCTTGAGCCGCGGTCTCGCCCACTAGGATGACCGCCTCGACCGAAAGAGGACCCGATGGACCACGCGCTGGAAGCCGCACGGGAACTGATCGACCGGTTCTGGGAGGGACTGCTCCAGACCGAGCCGGTCCTGGGCACCGTGGTCGGCGACGAGCGGTTCGACGACCGCCTCCCCGACCCCAGCGCGGACGGCCGCGCGGAGCGCGACCGGCTCCACCGCGACGCCCTCGAGGAGCTCGCCGGGATCCCCCGCGACCTGCCCGACGAGGACACGCGACTGTCGCTCGACATCCTCGAGGCGATCGCCCGCCGCGACCTAGCCGCGCTCGAGCACCGCACCGACCGGCTGTGGGCGGTGAGCCACCTGTGGGGGCCCGCCGGGCTGATCGGCGAGCTCGCGTCCCTGCAACGCACGGATACACCCGAACGCGTCGGCCGCTACGTGGCGCGACTGAGCGGGACCCCGGCCTTCTACGACGCCGTGGTCGAGGTGATGCGCGAAGGTGTCGCGGACGGCGTCACCGCCCCCCGGATCGTCGTCGAGCGCGCGATCGGGCAGACCGAACGCATCATCGAGGCCGGCGTGGAGGGCTCCCCCGCGCTCGCCCCGCTCGCCGGGAGCGACGACGGACCGCGCGCGGAGGTGGCGGCCGCCGTGCAGACCCACCTGCTCCCCGCCCTCGGCCGCTACCTCGACGGCCTGCGCGCGTACCTGCCGAGCGCGACCGAGACCCTCGGCCTGCACGCTCTGCCCGGGGGCGACGCGATGTACGCGGCCCAGGTCCTGTCCTGGACCACCCTCCCGCTGGACGCGCACGAGGTGCACGAGCTCGGGCTCGCGGACCTGGCGAAGATCCAGGAGGAGCGGCGCGAGGCGGCCTCGGCGCTGGGGTTCGCGGACGCCGAAGCGGCCGAGGCCGCGCTGCTCGGCGAGGTCTTCGCCTCGCCCGAGGAGCTGAAGTCGGTCGCGCAGGACCAGGTCGCACGCTGCTGGGATGCGGCGCCCTCGATGTTCGGACGCCTGCCGAGCACCAACTGCGAGGTCCGCCTCGTGGAGCCGTTCCGCGAGGCCGACATGCCGTTCGCCTTCTACAACCCGCCCACCGACAACGGCTCCCGGCCCGGGGTCTACTACGTGAACGGCCACGACATCGCCGGCAAGCCCCGGCACCACCTCGCTTCGACGACGTACCACGAGGCGAGCCCGGGCCATCACTTCCAGATCGCGCTCGAGCAGGAGTTCCACGACAGGCCTCTGCTCCGGCGGTTCGGGGGGTTCCTGGCCGGGAGCGCTTTCACCGAGGGCTGGGGCCTGTACAGCGAGCGCCTGGCCGACGAGATGGACCTGTTCCTGGACGAGAAGGAACGCCTCGGCATGCTGGACGGGCAGGGCATGCGGGCGGCGCGACTGGTCGTGGACACGGGGCTGCACGCGCTCGGATGGTCCAGGGACCGCTCGATCCGGACCCTGGTCGAGGCCGGCATGTCCCTTTCCGACGCCGAGGTCGAGACCGACCGCTACGTGACGATGCCCGGCCAGGCCCTGTCCTACAAGATCGGGCAGTTCGAGATCGAGCGGCAGCGGGCGGCATGGGCCGAGCGCGAGGGAGCGGGCTTCTCGCTCCCGGGCTTCCACGACCGCCTCCTGTCGCTGGGCTCGCTGCCCCTGGCGGCCCTGCGCCGCGAGCTCGAACGCTAGGCACGACCTCGGCCTGGGCCCGGAGGGCCCGGACCGGCAGGACCGTGCGCCCTTAGAGGACCCCGGCACCCCCTGCCACCGTGGACCTGAGAGGCGATGCCATGGAGGTGCTGGGAACATGAGCCTCACCCTGGAACGAGATCCGACCTTCGAACATGCGTGGGTCCGAGCGCTCATGATGGGCGCCGATCACGCCCCGGTGCCCTACCGCGGCGCCGAACTGCTAGAACACCCGCTCCTCAACAAGGACACGGCCTTCACCGAGGGCGAGCGCGACGCGTTCGGCCTGCACGGGCTACTGCCGGCCCGCGTCCTCACGATCGAGGAACAGGTCGAGCTGGAGATCGAGAAGAACCGCCGCAAGGGCGACGACCTCGAACGCTTCATCGGCCTGGCCGCCCTGCAGGATCGCAACGAGACCCTCTTCTACCGGGTACTGGCCGAGCACCTCGAGGAGCTCATGCCGATCGTCTACACGCCGGTGGTCGGGCGCGCGTGCCAGGAGTACAGCCACATCCTTCGCCGGCCGCGCGGACTGTGGCTCACCCCAGATGATCTCGACAGGATCCCGGAGCTGCTGCGCAACGCGCGGCACGAGGACGTCCGCCTCATCGTCGTCACCGACAACGAGCGGATCCTGGGGCTCGGGGACCAGGGCGCCGGCGGGATGGGGATCCCGGTCGGCAAGCTGGCCCTGTACACGGCCGGAGCCGGGATCTACCCGGCGCTCACGCTACCGGTATCCCTGGACGTCGGGACCGACAACGAGGGCCTGCTCGAGGACCCGATGTACCTCGGCTACCGTCACCCGCGACTTCGCGGCCCGGCGTACGACGACTTCATCGAGGCCTTCGTCGAGGGCGTCCTGGAGGTCTTCCCCCACACCGTGCTGCAGTGGGAGGACTTCAAGCAGCACAACGCGATCCGGCTGCTCGATCGGTACCGCCACCGGATCGCCTCGTTCAACGACGACATCCAGGGCACGGCGGCGGTCGTGATAGGAGGCATCCTGTCCGCGCTCCGCATCCTGGAGGAGCCCCTGTCCGAGCAGCGCCTGGTGTTCCTGGGTGCCGGTGCGGCGGGGATCGGTATCGCCCGGCTGGTTCGCGCCGCGATGATCCGAGAGGGCGCCGACGAGCCGACGATCCGTCGTGCCATCGTCCAGCTGGACTCGCGCGGGCTCACCTACCAGGACCGCGAGCCCCTGGACGAGGACAAGCGCGAGTTCGCGCTCGGGCCGCAGGAGATGGCGGCCTACGGGTTCGAGGCGGGCCACGACTACGACCTTGAGGTCGTGATCGGCGCGGTGCGACCGACCTTCCTGATCGGGACGAGCGGCACCCCCGGCACCTTCACCGAGGGCGCGATCCGGCAGATGGCCGGGCATGCCCGCACGCCGGTCATCCTGGCGCTGTCGAACCCGACCTCCAAGACCGAGGCCGAGCCCGCCGACCTCATGGAGTGGACCCGCGGCCGAGCGATCATCGCAACCGGGAGCCCGTTCCCTGCGGTCCAGCGAGGTGCTCGTACCCACGTCATCGGACAGGCGAACAACGCCTTCTGCTTCCCCGGGATCGGCCTTGGCGCCGTCGTCTCGGAGGCCCGCGAGGTCACCGACGAGATGTTCCTGGCCGCCGGCGACGCCCTCGCGGCGACCGTCACGAGGGCACGCCTCGACGAGGGGTCGCTCTACCCGAACCAGTCCGAGCTGCGCACAGTGTCGCGCGCCGTGGCGATCGCGGTCGC
>DATEDE010000191.1:0-3553 GCA_035286545.1 Actinomycetota bacterium
GCGCAGGCGCACGTGACGCACTCCTCGGTCGCGGCCTGAAGGCGGTTGGGCAGGTGGAGGACCTGGAGCCGTTCGGGGGCGTCATCCTCGCGAATGAGCTCCTGGACAACCTGCCGTTCGTACCGGTACGTGGGCGTGACATGGGCCTCGTCGAGGTCCGTGTCGGGCTCGACGAAGACGGCGACGATCTCGTCGAGGTAGAGGTGCCGTGGTCGCGCGGGGACGCCGCGCCCACCCTACGCGATGGGCAGGAGAGCACGATCCCCGTCGGCGCGTTCGCGATCCTCGACGAGGCCGTCACCCGACTGCACCGAGGGTCCCTCCTGCTGATCGACTACGGCCGGACCGAGGGGTCCGCGGGCGCGGTCCATGGCTACCGGGAGCACCGCGAGGTCGCCGACGTGCTCTCGGACCCTGGCGGCACGGACATCACCGCCGGCGTGGACTGGACCCTCATCGCGGCGCACGCACGAACCCTCGGGCTTCAGGTCTGTGGGCCCGTCACCCAGGCCGAGGCACTCGACGCGCTCGGCCACCCCCGTTGGGAGGCGACGATGCGCGAGATGCAGTCGATGCTCCAGCAGGCGGGCCGCGGTTCCGAGGCCGTCCGGGTATGGGAGGCGAGGAGCCGCGCGAGCCTGCTCGCGGATCCCTCCGCGTTCGGCGGCTTCTGGTGGCTCGGGCTCGGCACTCAAGACATGCCACAACCCGCGTGGCTCGGGTCTGCTCGTAGACCTTCGACCGGTTGACCTGCCATCTAGACGGGGGATAGGTTCGGCTCGAGGCACCACCGAGGGGGTTCCCCGATGTCGCTCCGCCGTTCGTTCGTTCCGTTCACGCTCGCCGTCACCCTCGCGCTGGCCGCCGGCGCCTGCACCTCCCACGACGGTCCTGAGGCCGCAAGGGGCCCCGCGCCCGTCGACGAGGGGTTGATCGAGGAAGCCGAGGAGCAGGCCGAGAAGACCGAGCTCCGCCTCGAAGCGCTGCAGGAGGCGATCGAGGCGGGGACCCTGGGCGTCACCGAGCGGATCCGCAACGCGCCCGAGGCCGGCTGGGCCGGAGAGACCATCTTGAACGACACCGGCGACGACTGGGAGCCGGCGATCGCGACCGACCCTGGATCCGACTTCGTGTACGTGCTGCACAACCGGTACGGCGTCTCGCCGTGCCAGGGGCCCTGCCCGGACCCTGCGATGATCGTCCACGTCTCGCGCGACGGCGGAGAGACGTGGCGCGACGAGCGGTACCTGTGCGAGTGCCGCGGCGCCCACGGGCAGTGGGACCCGCTGCTGGAGGTCGTCCCGGAGACCGGCGACCTCTACGCGATGTGGATGAACGATTACAAGATCCACTTCGCGAGCTCCTCGGACCACGGCCGCACGTGGGGCGAGCCCGTGCTCGTGCACCCGGACGTGAAGTGGGGCGACAAACCGAATTTCGCCACGAGCGCGGACGGGCAGAGCGTCTACGTGTCGATCAACGGACCGGAAGACGGTGACGTCTACGCCTCGTCCTCGCACGACGCCGGGGCAACGTGGACGACGGTGCGGGTGACCGACGACGACCGCTACCACTTCGCGTACGGGACCGCCGTGCTCCCCGACGGCAGGGTGATCTCGACGCAGATCAGCTACACCTACTCGGGACCGGCGAACAGCGCGGAGGGCTCTGTTCGGATTCACGTCTACGCCTCGGACGACGAGGGCGCGACCTGGACCGAGACCGTCGTCGACGAGCTCGAGCTCGGCGTCCCGTGCACGTCCGCGTGGTGCTACGCCGACTTCTACGACAGCGGCCCGGCCCTCGCGGCGGACGCCGACGGCGACCTGGTGATCGTCTACAGCGGCGCCGCCGAGCCCGGCGGACCGCGGACGGTCTATGCCCGTTCCTCCAGAGACGGCGGCCGCACGTGGGGCGACCGCGTTCGCCTCTCGCCGGAGGGCGTGAACGCTGCGTTCGCGGCGGCCGCAGGCCGGGACAACGGCGACGTCCGGATCTACTTCGCAGACCAACGGACGGGTCGTTGGAACGTCTGGTACCGCTCGTCGAGGAACCTCGGCGGGTCCTGGACCAGGGCCGTCCTCATCTCCGACGCCACGAGTGGCACCGACTACAAGAACGCGAAGGGGTTCATCGAGTTCTACGGCGACTACGGCGAGATCGCGATCACGGGCTCGGGCAATACGGTCGCGGTCTGGGGTGAGGGCCTGAGCTACCTGGGGCCGGGCGGGGTCTGGTTCAACCGCGAGCAGTAGCTCAGCGGTCGACGTCGCCGACGACGAAGAAGATCGAACCCAAGATCGCGATCAGGTCGGGCAGCAACGTGCCCGGCAGCATCGCCGGCAGGACCGAGATGTTCGAGAACGACGCCGTGCGCATCTTCAGCCGGTACGGCTGCTTCTTGCCGTTGCCGACGACGTAGTAGCCCATCAGCCCGAGCGGATTCTCCGTGCGGACGTAGACCTCGCCCTCGAGCGAGAGCTTCTTCGGAAGCTTGTCCGCGATGTACCGGCCCGCGGGGAGCTTCTCCATGCACTGCTCGATGATCCTGCACGACTCGTGCATGCGCTGGACCAGCACCCACAGCCGGTCGTAGGAGTCACCCTGGCGCCCGACGGGCACGTCGAACTCGACCTCACCGTACATCTCGTACGGGGCGTCCTTGCGCGGGTCCATCGGCACACCGCTCGCCTGCAGCGTGGGGCCCGAGCATCCGAAGGCGATGCCCATCTCCCGAGGGATCATGCCGATGCCCTTCGTGCGCGCCATCACGATCTCGTTACCCATCACCAGGTTCTCGAGGTCTCGCAGCTTGCCCCGGACGTGCTTGAGGACCTCTGCCGACTGCTTGAGGAACCCGCGCGGCAGGTCGTCCTTGAGACCACCGGGGCGGACGTAGGAGTAGTGCAGGCGCGCGCCCGTCGCCGACTCCATCAGCGCCTGGATCATCTCGCGCTCGATGAACGCGAAGAAGATAGGGGTCATGGCGCCGAGCTCGAGCGGGTAGGACCCCAGGAACATCAGGTGGTTCAGGATGCGGTTCCACTCGGCGAGCATCGTGCGGATCCACCGCGCGCGGTCGGGGACATCGAGGCCGGCGAGCTTCTCGACCGCGAGCACCCAGCCGAGCTCGTTGTTGAAGGCCGAGAGCCAATCGTGCCGGTTCATCAGTACCAGGACCTGACGGGCGTCCCGATGCTCCGCGAGCTTCTCGGCGGCCCGGTGCATGTAGCCGATGACCGGCTCGGCGCGCACGATCTTCTCGCCGTCGAGCTCGAGCACCACGCGGAGCACGCCGTGGGTGGAGGGGTGCTGCGGCCCGATGTTGAGGATCATCTCCTCGGTCCGCAGGGTGCCCGGCGGGACGACCTCGATGTCGACACCACCACCGCGCACCATCCAGTGCTCGGCGGCTGCCGTGAACGCGGCTCGCTCCTGCTGGGTGTCCACCGGGCCGTAATCCTGCCACGAACACCGGGGACCGACCATCGCGGACCGGTTGTACGCTGCGGCCATGGCCCGAGCCGGAGGCGAACGAGCCGAGACCGGGAGC
>DATEDE010000192.1:0-7199 GCA_035286545.1 Actinomycetota bacterium
GGCGAGTCCGAGCCGAGCAGGTCCTGGACAGAGCCACCCGAGAGCTCGAGCAGCTCCTTCTGGATACCCAGCTGGATCGTGCCGCTTACGGTGTCGTCGGAGTTGACCTGAAGATCCATCGTGAGCTTGATGCAGCCCGAGAGCAGCAGCGCCAGCACGGCGAATGCTCCGATCCGGGCGACGGTGCCGGCCTTGCCCTTCATCCCTGACCCCCTGTCGGTGGTTGCCGGTCGGTGCAGCCTAACCCACGACCGAGCGTGTTCCGTGCCTGAACCCTCACTCGGACGAGAGGGCGCGCACGACGTCTTCCTCGAGGTAGGACAGGTACCCGTAGAGCCCGTAGGCCCGATCGGTCTCCGGATCGCCGGCGAAGTCCTCGGGCGTGCTCTCCTCGGTCAACGCCAGACGCACCCCCAGCACCAGCCGGAGGTCGTTCACGGCGGCGAGCCAGGCGACCAGCTCGTCCTCGGACAGGCGCTCGGCTTGCAGGGTCCGCTCCATCGTGTCGACCGCCGCCAGGCGCTGCTCGAGCAGGTCGTCGCGGACCACGGAGTCGAACTCGGCGGCCGCGGCCTCGTCGTCCAGGAAGGCGCTCGGGAACAGGCGGCGCATGGCCGGGTCCCCCGCATCGCCGCCCACCAGCAGGGAGCGGAGCATGGGCGGTACCGCCGCCAGCACGTCCCTCTCCGGAGGGGGGATCCGGAGCGCGAACCCGCCGCGACGCAACCGCTTGACGCGGGCGATCGGCACTCAGCGGTCCTTCTGCAGGGTGGCCCACAGGCCGTGGGCGTGCAGACGCGCGACGTCGGCCTCGCACCTCTCGCGCGGCCCGTCCGAGACGACCGCGCGCCCCTTCACGTGCACGTCCATCATCAGCTTCGTCGCCTTCTCGCGCGGGTATCCGAACAGCTTCTGGAACACGTAGACGACGTACGACATGAGGTTGATGGGGTCGTTCCACACGATGACGATCCAGGGGACGTCTGGGGTGACGTCCTGCTCGTCGATCGGGCGATCGACCTCGACGGGTGCGGTCTGGGCCATCACGACCAGGGTACGCGCCGCGGGCGGGACGGCAAGACCCGAACCCGATGGGAGATGCGAAGGGCCCGGCTCCACAGGGGGGCGGGAGCCGGGCCTTCGCACCGCCCGTGTGGATGCGCTACTGGACGACTATCTCGACCTCGTTGGACAGACCGACTCGCCGGACCTGCTGACCGCCCGCTACGACGTGGTTCCTCATGACTAGTCATCGGCTGGGCGGGTCCGAAAACTTGAAGACCTAGGGCGTGGCCGAAGGCGTCTTCGGGCGGGAGCGCGGTCGCTCGAAGCGACCGACGAGGCGGACGATCCCGGCTAGCACGGCCGCGGACAGCCCGATGAAGACGGGTCGCAGCGCCCACCAGCTCACCGTGCTGTCCTGTTCGCGCCCGATCCCTAGGGGCCACAGGATCAGCAACACGACGAAGTACGCGGTCATGTGCCACAGGAACAGCGTCATGATCACGCTGTTCAGGAAGATGGTGACCTTCCACGGCCGGTCGTGCAGCAGCCATCGGGACAACCACGGGCGGAGCAACATCACCGCGCCGATCGACCAGAGGTCGGCGAGGAGGAAGCACATGGTCGGCGGATAGGCGTTGGAGACGACCTCCACGTCCGTACCGAGCAGGCTCTTGGGGTAGTGCCCGATCCCCGGGAACCATTCGAACCGGACCCGGCCGAACGGCTCGAACACCCACGGGTTCGTGAGCAGCACCAGCCCTCCGAGCGCCACCAGCGCCGTCGCCCAGAACGCCTTGCGAGGCAGCCGGTCGAACGTGCCGTCGGCGTAGAAGTGCCCGAGCTGGTGCGGCAACAGCAGGACGAACACGATGTTCAGGTAGCGGAGACCGCCGAGGGGGGCGCCGAACCCCACCACGTCCACGACGACGGTGCCGACAACCATCACCGGCGGCACCCACCAGCGGAACCGCCGGTGGAGCCAGATCGTGGCCGGGGCCACGCAAACGACCACGAGGTAGACGAGGAGGAACCACAACGGCCCGAACGGCAGCGTGGCCGCCGGCGGAAGCATCCCGCGCAGGAGCTTCGTGTCGCCCAAGAGCTCGGGGCCGGCCGTGCCGCCGAAGTCCGCAAGGTGCATCGCGACCTGGACCACCAACCAGAACCCTAGGAAGACGAGGGAGGGCCGCAGGAGCCGCTCGACGCGAGAGCGAACGAACGCGCCCGTGGACTCGCCGCGCCGCTTGAACGAGTCGTAGGTGACCAGGTTCGAGAACCCTCCGACGAAGAAGAAGACCGGCATGACCTGGAAGAGCCAGGTGCCGGCCCACAGCCCGGAGGTCACGCCCACCGCGCTCGTCGTAGAGAAGATGTCGCGCTGGAGGTGGTTGATCGAGATGAACCAGTGGCCGAACACGACGGCGACTATCGAAGCGGCGCGAAGGAAGTCGACGTAGCGGTCGCGCGTGGCCGGCGTGGCCCGCGCCATCTCGTCGAGCCGCGAACTCATCTCCGGATGGCCACGTTACCCCCAGCGATCGCGATGGAGCTGCTGATCCAGGCGACGCCGACGACCCGATCCCGTCGGAGGCCGGGCCGGATACCCGAGCCCGAGGACGTAGTCGCAGCGCCGATCCCGCGGGTAGCCGAGAAGCTCGCGCGCGAGGTCCTGCTCGTACACCGCCGCGTGCGCCGAGCCGATCCCGCGCTCCCACGCCGCGAGCATCAGGTTCTGCGCGCACTGGCCGAGGTCGAACGCGATCGACTCACGCCGCCAGTCCTCGTCGGCCTCGGGCACGACCAGCGCGACCGCGGCGGCCGCGCCGGCCAGGTGGTCCGCGTACTCGCCGACGCTCGCGAGCGCCCGGAGCCGCTCGGGGCCCGTGACCAGCACGAAGGCCCACCGCTGTTCGTTCATCGACGAGGGGGCTCGTCTCGCTGCGTCGAGGATCTCCTCCAGCACCTCGCCGGCGATCGGCCGGTCCGCGAACCGCCTGATCGCTCGCTGTGACCGGATCGCCTCACCGACGTCCATGGCACGCCCCCACCACCCGGTGACCGGACCGGGCCTCTGCCATCATGACGCGATGGCCGACGACGCGTACCGCTCGCCGCTCGCGTCGGACGCGAACGCGGGGACCGTCGCCCTGATCACGGGCGGAGGGACCGGCCTCGGGCGGGCGATCGCGCGCGAGTACGCGCGCACCGGCGCCAGGGTGGCGATAGCCGGACGCCGGGCCGGACCCCTGGAGGAGGTCCGCGCCGAGCTCGAGGGCGCCGGCGCCGAGGTCCTCGCGGTTCCCGACACCGACGTTCGCGAGCCGGAGCAGGTCGTCGCGCTCGTCGACAGGGTGCTCGAGCGGTTCGAGCGCATCGAGGTTCTGGTGAACAACGCGGGTGGGCAGTTCGCCGCGACTCCGGAGAACATCTCGCTCAAGGGTTGGCGCGCGGTCCACCGGCTGAACGTCGACGCCGCCTGGGACCTGACGCGTACCGTGGCCGAGCGCTCGATGATCCCCGGCGGCGGCGGGCTAGTCGTGTTCATCGGGTTCAGCCCGCGACGCGGGATCCCGTTCATGGTTCACTCGTCCTCCGCGCGCGCCGCGCTCGAGAACCTCGCGGGAGGACTGGCGATCGAGTGGAGCCGGTATCGGATCCGAGCGGTCTGCGTGTCGACCGGCGCGATCGACACCGACGCGTTCCGCGCGTACGGAGAGGACTTCGTCGAGGAGGCGGCGCGGACGAGCCCGCTCGGCCGCCTGATCGAGCCCGAGGAGGTCGCCTCGCTGATCGCGTTCCTGGCTACCCCGGCCGGGATCTCTATCACCGGCACGACGATCGTGGTCGACGGCGGCAACGACGCCTGGGGCCTGGGCTACCCGCCGCCGCATCCGAAGACCTAGCGACCGCCGAACGTCGGATCCCGCTTCTCCTCGAACGCCGACGTGGCCTCGGCGTGGTCCGCGGTCTGCGCCAGCGCCGCGTAGGCGAGGCGCTCGATCAGCAGCGACGCTTCGCGACTCGAGTCCGCCGCGGCGTCGGCGGCGAGCTTCGCGACCTCGACGGCTAGAGGCGGCAGCTGCGCGAGCTCGTTGCCGATCTCGATCGCGCGAGCCGCGGCCGAGCCCTCGGGCACGACCGCCGTCACCAGCCCGAAGCCAAGTGCCTCCTGGGCGTCGAACCGGTCCCGTAGCAGCATCAGCTCCTTCGCCCGCGCGGCGCCGACGGAACGGACGAGCCGCGTGAGCCCGCCGGAGGACGGCACGATGCCGATCGCCACCTCGGGCAGGCCGAACACCGCGGTGGCATCGGCGATGCGGAAGTCGCAAGCGAGGGCCAGCTCGAACCCGCCGCCCAGGCAGTACCCGTGGATCGCGGCGATCGTCGGTTGGCGCAGCGCGGCCACGCGGTCGTAGACGACACCGGTGGTCCGGTAGTACTCCAGGATCGCGGCCACGGACTGCTCGCGCATCTCGTGAACGTCGGCGCCCGCGCTGAACGCGCGTCCCGAGCCCTCGATCACGAGGGCGGCGCTCGTCGCGACCTCCTCGGAGCCGACCGCGGCGGCTAGCGCCTCCTCGACCGAGCTCGACAGGGCGTTCAGCTTCTCGGGGCGGTTCAGAGTGAGGACCGCGACCGCACCCTCGCGGCGGACCCGGACGAGCTCAGCCATAGACGATCACGCTCCTGGTCTCCTCCCCCGTCCCGAACCGCGCCAGCGCCTCATGGATGCCGTCGAGCGCGATCGTGCGTGCGATCAGCGGCTCGAGGCGGAGCTCGCCCCGCCGTAGCAGCTCGGCCAGCATCGGGAAGTCGCGGGGCGGGACCACAGAGCCGTACCACGAGCCGGTGACGGTCTTCTCCTGCACGGTCATCGAGAGCGCGTCGATCCCGGGCCGAGCCTCCGGATGCGCCATGCCGACCAGGACCGCCTTCCCACCTGGTGCGATGGCGCGGGTAGCTTGCTCGATCGTCTCGGGCCGGCCCAGGCACTCGATCGCGACGTCGAAGCCGTCGGGGATCTCATCGCGCCCCGAGAGGACGGTTTCGGTCGCACCGAGCTCCTTCGCGAGCTCGAGCTTGGCCGGCAGCACATCGACCGCGACGATCGTCCCGGCGCCGGCGATCCGCGCGCCCTGGATCGCCGACAGCCCCACCCCACCGCAACCGATCACGACGACCGAGTCACCCGGCCGGACCTCCGCGGTGTTCAGGACCGCGCCGACCCCAGTCATCACGGCGCAGCCCAGTAGGGCGACCTGCTCCATGGGGAGCGCGGCATCGACCGGGAAGACGGTGTTCGCCGGCACGACCGAGCGCTCGGCGAAGGACGACGGGACGTTGTGGGAGATCCTGGTCCCATCGGCCGTGTGGAACCGCGTGGTCCCGTCGGCCAGGGATCCGGCGTCGAAGGCCTCCTGCCGTTCGCAGAGCGCCGGCTTGCCCGCGGCGCACCGGCGGCACGTCCCGCAGTACGGGAGCCACGAGCAGACCACGTGCTCGCCCGGCGCGACGTTCACGACCGCCTCGCCGACAGCCTCGACCACGGCAGAGCCCTCGTGGCCGAGGACGATCGGCATCACGTGTGGGTGGATGCCGCTCACGCTGTGGTGGTCCGACCGGCAGACACCCGAGGCTCCCATCCGCAGGACGACCTCGCCCGCCCGCGGAGGATCGAGCTCCAGCTCCTGGATCCGGAGGTCGTCGAAGGCCCACAGCACCGCCGCCCGCATGCGCGGAGTATGGCTCAGGTCCCGCCTCGCGCGCTCCGTTCGGCCCTGCCCGCCACACCCCTTCCACCGCACGATCGAGCCGAAGGGGGTGGCCGACGTGTCCACGTCTCTCCACGAGCACAACGACCTCGTCCAGCATCTCGAGCACTGGGTCGACGAAGGGTTGATCAGCCGCGACGAGGCCGAGGCGATCGCCCGGTTCGAACGCCTCGGCGAGGCTCAGCCCCACCGGATCTCGCTCGTGACCGAGGCCGTCGGGTACGTCGGCGCCGCTCTCCTGTTCGCGGCGGGCGCGACCCTCGTCTCCCGGTTCTGGAACGACGCGGATGAGCTCGCGCGCGTCGCCGCGCTCGCGATCGCGACCGCGGTCCTCCTAGGGCTGGGTTGGGCGTTCCGGGCGTCGGCGGAGCCTGCCGTCGGACGGCTGGCCGGCGTCCTTTGGGTCGCGGCCGTCGGGACCACGGCCGGGCTCGCCGCCGTGATCGCCGTCGACGTCGCGAACACGGAGGGACGCGTGCCCGGGGTTACGGCCGGACTCGCCGCCGCCGTGGTGGCGATCCCCCTCTACGCGGTCCGTCGCAAGGCCCTGCAGCAGATAGCCCTGTTCCTGAGCGCGACCCTGGCGGTGGCGTCGGCCTTCGGCATCGAGGAGTCGTTCGTGCCGGGGCTCGCGGTTTGGGTGTTCGCGGCGGCCTGGGCTGTCGCTGGCGGGATGGGACGCCTCCCTCCCGACCGCGCGGCCTACGCGCTCGGATCATCCGCCATGCTGTTGGCGGCGCAGAGCATCGCCGACACGACCGAGGCCGGACTGTGGCTAGGGATCGCGACCGCCGGGGCGTTGCTCGCGACGAGCGTCGTCCGGCATCAGCGCGTGCTGCTGGGGTTCGGCGTCGTCGGCCTGTTCGTGTTCCTGATGCGCACGATCCAGGAGTACCTGGGCGGCGGTCCCGCGATGGCGGTCGGCCTCGCGGTCACAGGGTTGGCGGTGATCGTCGTCGCGTTGATGTTGTCGCGCAGGACGGCTGGAGGCCGTCACCGCGACCGGCCGCCTACGGCGTCGGCCCGCCCTCCAGCTCCCGCTTGAGGACGCCGACGGCCGGCGGACCGCCCGGCGTAGGCTGGCCGGGTGCCGGACCGGTGCCTGCTCCATGTGGACCTCGACGAGTTCATCGCCGCGGTCGAGCGCCTTCGCCGTCCCGAACTCCAGGGCAGGCCGATCGTCGTCGGTGGCGAAGGCGATCCGACGAAGCGAGGCGTCGTCTCGACAGCCTCCTACGAGGCGCGCGCGTTCGGGATCCGCAGCGCCATGCCGCTCCGGACCGCTTTCAAGCGGAACCCGGACGCGGTGTTCCTGCCGGTCGACTCCGAGGCGTACCTCGCGAAGAGCCGCGAGGTGATGGCGGCACTCCGCTCCTTCGGCCTGCCCGTCGAGGTCGCCGGGTGGGACGAGGCGTTCCTGGC
>DATEDE010000193.1:0-4824 GCA_035286545.1 Actinomycetota bacterium
GAGCGCGACCTGTCGGTCGTCGCCCTCGCCGCGCAGGACGAGCCCCCCGGCGGCCCTCACGAGCTCGGTCACGACCAGAAGCGTAGCCGCTTGCGAGACAGCGCCTTCCACGCGGCCGGCCAGGCCTCGCGCGCTTCCCGCGCCGCCTGCGCCTCGAGCGCCATCAGCTCTCCGGCGACGAGGGCGTCCGCGCCGGCGCCCACCGTGCGCAACCACGCGCAAGCCACCACCGCGTCCTGGTGCTCCCCGAGGACATCCTGCAACCCCGCGGCCGCGAGAGCGAACGCCCGAGCCCGCTTGCCGAACAGGGGGCCGACGGCCTCCGCCGCGTATCGGATGCGCTTGGCGCGGATCCGAGCCGCGTGCAGGTTCTCGTCGCGAGGATCCTCCAGGATCGCCTCGATCGCCCCGGTCATGTGCTTCCACGGGCCTTCGAGCGAAGTACCGAGGATCTCGGCGGCGGGGCGTCCCGCAACCTCTTCCGGAACGCGGGGATCGCTCGCGGCGGCGACGAGCGTCTCGAGCAGCGCGTCGTACCGCGGCGTGCGGATCGCCTCCAGGAGGCGCGCCCTGCCTTCGTCGCGTCTGCGCTCCAGGGCGCCGAGCAGGCCCTCGGCGGCGGGGCGATCCTCGGCCGGGAGCAGCCCTTCGCGGCCGCGCAGGCGATCGCGCAGCACCTCCGCGTCGCGGACCGCGCCGAGCTCCCCGCCGAGCCAACGGAGCTCGTCGCGGATCGTGTTCGACCACTCAGGCTCCAGGACGTCCCTGAACGTCCTCAGGTCCGAACGCAGCCGGCGCGTCGCGACGCGCGCCTGATGGACATACTCGGGATCGGCACCGAGGCGCACGCCGACGTCGTGGCGCAGCAGGCGGACGACCGAGGCGGCCAGGGCGCCTCGGACGACCTCGGCGACAGTGGCCCCACCCCCGAGCTCGGGGATGAGCACGTCGGCGGGGGCCTCGGCCCTGGGACCGAGCGCGCGCCGGAGCTTCGGGACGTTGTCCACCGGACCGGCGCCCGCCTCCAGCAGCCGGTCGACGACGGGCTGGAGCATCTCGTCGGCCACCCCGGGCGCGAGCTCCACCTCGATCTCGCGGAACCGCGAGGCGACACGGCGGCCCTGCATCACGGAGACCTCGTCATCGGTCACGATCACGGCCTGCCGACCGAGCAGGTCGACGAGGTCCACGGTTCGCCGAAGCGTCTGCAGCCTGGCCACAGGGGCGACCGGGCGACCCCGGACGTACGCCCGCACCAGGTCCGTCGCTTCCTCCGGGGGCCTACGACCTCCGACGCCGTCCGCGGCAGGGAAGACGTGCTCGCCTCGGACCAAGACCTCGCCGTCGCCGCTGGGGGGCAGCTTGACCGTCCAGCCCTCGCCCTGTCGATGGCGCAGGCTGCATCCCCAGCGCACGATCGCCAGGTCCTCGGTGTCGTGGTAGACGGCGAGCATCCTCTTCGGCTCTCGGACAAGGGACGAGAGGGCCTGCGACGAGAGGTCGGGCAACGCGAACCCGGGAGGGACGTGGAGCTTGACCTCGCGCTCAAGGCTCACGGCAGCTCCGAACTTGCGCGCTCGACGCCTATCTCCTGCAGACGCTGCTGAGCGTTGAGCCCGCGCTCACTCGGGACCTTAGTCCAGGTGCCGTCCGGCCAGAGAGCCCAGGCGAGCGTGTCGTCTTGCATCAGCACTTGCAGCATCTCGTCCAGGCGCGCCGTGAGCGCGGGGTCGGAGACCGGTACGACGGCCTCGACCCGCCGGTCGAGGTTGCGTTGCATGAGGTCCGCCGATCCGATGTAGAAGGCCGCCTCCTCGCGCTCGCCGAACCGGAAGATCCGCGAGTGCTCGAGGTAGCGACCGACGAGCGAGCGGACGCGGATCCGCTCCGACAGGCCGGGGATCCCCGGGCGGAGGCAGCAGATACCCCGCACGATGAGGTCGACGTCGGAGCCGGCTGAGGACGCCTCGTACAGGCCGTCGATCACCCCGGGGTCGACCAACGAGTTCACCTTCAAGACGATGCGGCCACCGGGCCGCGCCTGGTCTCGGACGAGCTCGAGGATCCGAGCGCGGAGCTCGTGCGGGGCGACGAGGATCCTTCGATAGTCGCGCTGCCTGCTGTAGCCGGTGAGCGCGTTGAACAGGTCGGTGAGGTCGGCGCCCACCTCGGGATCCGCGGTGAGCAGCCCGATGTCGTCGTAGAGCCTGGCGGTGACAGGGTTGTAGTTGCCTGTGCCCACGTGCGCGTAGCGGCGAACGCCGCCGGCCTCGCGACGGACCACCAGGGAGATCTTCGCGTGCGTCTTCAGCCCGGCGACCCCGTACACGACGTGGACGCCCGCCTGCTCGAGCTCGAGGGCGTAACCGATGTTGGCCTCCTCGTCGAATCGCGCCTTCAGCTCGACGAGCGCCACGACCTGCTTGCCGAGCTCTGCGGCGCGGACAAGCGAGTGGAGGATCCTGCTCTCCTGCGTCGAGGTCCGGTACAACGTCTGCTTGATCGCGAGCACGGCGGGGTCGTGTGCCGCCTGCTCCACGAACGCCTCGACCGACGTGGAGAACGAGTCGTACGGATGATGCACGAGGACGTCGCCCGTCCGGAGCACCCCGAAGAGATCGGGCGTGTCCTGCCCGGAGGTGAGCCGCGGCTGGGTCACCGGGACCCAGGGCTCGTACTTGAGCTCGGGCCGGTCGAGCCGTACCAGCATCCAGAGCGCCGTCAGGTCGATCAGGCCCGCCGCCGTGAACACCTCGTCCTCGCGGATGCCGAGCTCGCGCCGCAGGAGCCCGAGCGCCTCGGGGCTCATCGTCTCATCGACCTCGAGCCGCACCGGGCTCGCGCCCCGCCGTCGGCGGCGAAGGACGCTCTGGATGGCCTCGAGCAGATCATCTGCCTCGTCCTCCTCGATCTCCACGTCCGCGTCGCGGGTCACGCGGAACGCGTGGTGCGAGACGATCTCCATCCCGGGGAACAGCCGATCCAGGTTGGCCGCGATCACGACCTCGAGCGGCACGAACCTCTCACCGCCGGGGAGCTCGACGAACCGGGGGAGCAGCGGCGGCACCTTGACCCGGGCGAAGCGCCGGACCCCGGTCATCGGATCGCGCACGATCGCGGCCAGGTTCAGCGAGAGGCTCGAGATGTACGGGAAGGGGTGGGAGGGATCGACCGAGATGGGCGTCAGCACGGGGAAGATCCGTTCGGAGAACTCTTGATCCAGGAACGTCAGGTCGCCGGGCTCAAGACCCTCGATAGAGCGGACGACCCGGATCCGCTCCTTCTCCAGGGCCGGGATGAGCTCCGTGGCCACCAGGTCGGCGACCCGGATCTCGAGGTCCTGGGCGCGGTCCCGGATCGCGGCCAGCGTCTCGCTCGGCGTCCTGCCGTCGGGCGTCCGCTTGGTGACCCCCGCCTCGACCTGCTCCTGGAGCCCGGCCACCCGGATCTGGAAGAACTCGTCCAGGTTGTCCGCGAAGATCGCCACGAACTTCACCCGCTCGAGCAGCGGGAGGTCGGCGTCCTCGGCAAGGGCCAGCACCCGCGCGTTGAACTCGAGCCAGGACAGCTCGCGGTTCAGGAAGCGGCTGTCGAACTCGTCGGGTGCAAGGCTCGTCTGCATCGGGGAAGGACGCCGATGCTACCGGGGGCAACGCCGCCGCCGCAATACCCCGAACGGTCAGAACACGGCGTTCAGGAACTTCCCCAGGAAGAAGCCCATCACCATGCAGGAGGGCCAGGTCAAGACCCAGGCGCTCACGACCTGCCCGGCCACCCCCCACCGAACCGCCGAGAACCGCTTGGTCGAGCCCACGCCCATGATCGAGGTCCCGATCGCGTGGGTGGTGGACACCGGGATACCGAAATGCGCGGCTGTCGTGATGACCGTGGCCGCGCCGGTCTCGGCCGCGAACCCGTGGACGGGCTCCAGGTGCGTCATCCGCATACCCATCGTGCGGATCACCCGCCACCCGCCCACCATGGTCCCGGCCGCGATCACCAGGGCTGCGGAGACGATGACCCAGTTAGGGATCTCGAACTCCTGCGGGACGGTCCCGGTGTCGGCGATCAAGATCGCGAGCGTGATGATCCCCATCGACTTCTGGGCGTCGTTCGTCCCATGGCTGAACGCCATGAAGCCCGCGGAGAACACCTGCCCGCGACCGAAGATGCGGGACACCGTGTGACGCCGCACCCGCCGGAAGATGCGGTAGATCAGGACCATGAGGATGAAGCCCGCCAGGAAGCCGCCGACCGGCGAGATCACCAAGCCCTTCAGGGCCTTCTCCGTACCGGACCACTCAAGGGCCTCGAGCCCGCCCGCGGCGAACCCGGCGCCGAGAAGGCCCGCCACCAGCGCGTGGGACTCGCTGGAGGGCAACCCAAAGTACTGCGCCCCCAGGGCCCAGATGATCGCGGCGAGCAGGGCCGCGGCGATCGTCTCCAGGGTCACGTAGTCGGGGTTCACGATCCCGGATGCGATCGTCTTGGCGACCGCCGTCCCCGCGAGCGCGCCGACGAGGTTCAGCACGGCGGCCATCAGCACCGCGGTGAACGGGCGCATGACCCGTGTGGAGATCACGGTCGCGATCGAGTTCGGCGCGTCGGTCCACCCGTTCGCGAACTCGAACGTGTACGCCAGGAGGACGACGATCCAAAGAGGCATCAGGACTGCTTCAGGGCGATCCCCTCGAGGACGTCCGACACGTCCTCGAGCTTGTCGATGGCCGCCTCCATCTCGTCGATGATGTCCTTCGCCTTGAGGACGTCCATCGCCCGCTTGTCGCCGCTGAACAGGTCCGCTACGGCCTGGCGATAGACCCG
>DATEDE010000194.1:0-5902 GCA_035286545.1 Actinomycetota bacterium
GAGGTTCGAGCGGGCTGTCACACGGGCGAGGTCGAGCTGGCGGGCGACGACGTCAGGGGGATCGCCGTCCACATCGGAGCTAGGTTAGCCTCGCTCGCCGGTGGGGGTGAGGTCCTCGTGTCGAGCACGGTGAAGGACCTCGTCGCGGGCTCGGGCCTCGTGTTCGAAGATGCAGGCGAGCACGAGCTGAAGGGCGTCCCGGACCGGTGGCGCCTCTCCGGTGGCGCCTCTTCAGAGTGGTGGAGTAGTTCCGCGAGCCGCCCCAACGAGTCGGCGGGGCTAGGCTACGGCCTGGGCGAGGAGAGGGATCATGGTCATCACGCTTTTCGGCGAGACCGCCATCGAGCCGGGGATGGAGGAGCGCGAGGCGTCCGTCGCGGACGGTGTGGTGGCTAGCGCACCATTCACCCGGCGCTTCGAAGATACGGGACCTAGTGGTCGCGGTCGGGGAGCCGTGAGTCCCAAAGGAACTTCGAACCCCGATCGCTGCGGGGATCGCCCGACGTGATGCTTCGCAGGCGATGGCGCCGCTCGCAACGGTAGTTGCAGTGTATTCCTCGGCCCCGGCATCGAGCGCTAGGGGCGGCGGGGTTGATCTCATCGAGCAGCAAAGCGACTCGCACGTCGAGTGACGGGTCTGTCCCAGGTGATGAACCGGATCCTCGACGGGTCAACCTGCCGCTTCGAGGACCTCAACGACCTGCGGGGCCGAGAGGTAGTCCTGGGCCCGCTCCGGGGCCAGCGAGGCCGCCACGTCCCGGATGATGGTCGCCGCTTCCTGAAGCGGACGCTCGGGATCCACGGTTCCCGCGCGTGCGAAGAGCGCCGATGCGAGCGCCGCGCGCGCCCGCCACCGGAGCAGCGGGGACCCGAGCTCGTCCGCGACCTCGACGGCGGACAATAGCTCGCTAGCCGCGTCCTCCGCGAGGCTCTGAGCAGTGAGCGCTCGGCCGAGCGTCGTCAGGACGACAGCCTCGTACTTGCGCCGGCCGGTCGCGCGAGCGCGCTCCAGCGCGCGGTCCGCCCACGTGACCGCCTCGTCCGGCCGGCCCGCCTCGAGCTCGAGCTCGGCTCGATAGGCCGCGAGCCGGCCGGCGATCAACCAGTGCTCCCACGCCTTCGAGGCCAGCGCGTCCTCCCACGCCCTCGGCCACGCCCGCTCGACCGCGCCAAGGTCGCCACGGAGTAGGTCCGCGCCGATCAGGTCGGCGCGGGCGTTCATCCACGGCATGTTGAAGTCGGAGGGCCCGAGCCGCTCGGCGACCAACTCGCTCCGCCGCCGCGCCTCCTCCAGGGAGAAGATGTCGCGGAGCAACGTGGTCGAGTAGTTCACGACGACGTCGTCCTTGCGTCCCATCGTGCGCGCGGTCGAGATCGCCGCCTCGGCGGCAGCCAGGGATTCCTCGTAGCGACCCAGCCCGGCGAGGATCAAGCCCGCCATCCCGGCGCCGCGCAGGACGAACTCGGCGCCCTGCGGCTCCTGGCCTGCCGTCTCCCCCGCGAGGCGGGACAGCTCCAAGGCGCGGCCGTACCCGCCCGTCCAGTAGTAGGCGTCCGCCTGGAGGTGGTAGTGCTGCGCGAGCTCGAGCGACCGAGTCCCCGGCGCCCAGGCATCCAGAGCCCGGTCCCCGTACGTGATCGCGGCCTCGAGATCGCCCTCCTCTCCGCGCATCCCGTGCGCCTGCCCGAGCAGCGCCAGCGCCGGGCCCTCGAGCTCCCGGACGCCTCGCTCGGCGGCCAGCTTGACGGCCCGAGAGGCGATCGCGATGGTCTCCTCGGTCTGCTCCGTCCACAGCGTCGCGTGCCCCCGCGCCAGGAGGCCCTCGATCTCGTCCACGCCGTCGAGCTCGGGGATCAGCTCGGCCAGCTCCCGGTCCGCGCGGGCGTAGTCCTCGAGCTCGGCGAGCGCGCGGCCGCGCTCGAGGCGGATGCGTCGTCGGTCGTCGTCGCCCTGCGCGAGCTCGAGCGCCTGCGAGTACAGGTCGTGGGTCTCCTCGACCGCGAGGGCAGCGCGGGCGCGCTCGGCAGCAGCCACCAGGTGTCGCACCGCCCGCTCGTGCTCGCCTGCCTCCCGCCAGTGGTGTCCGAGGAGCCACGCCAGCTCGGGCCTACCCCCCGTGATGTCCTCGAAGTACTGGGCCGCGGCCGCGTGTAGCGCTCGACGCGCGGTCCTCGGCAGCGTGCCGTAGGCTGTGTCGCGGATCAGCACGTGCTTGAACGTGTACTCGATGTCTCCCACGACGCGGCTCTCGAGCCTCCGGATCACGAGGCCACGAGCCTCGAGTGCGTCGAGCGACGCGTCCACGTCCTCCAGGTCGCCGATCCCTTGCAGGACGCCGCGCCAGAACGTCTCCCCGATGACCGACGCGTTCAGGATCGCGGTCCGGGCGGTCGGAGGCAGCGCATCGATCCTGGCCGCGATCGCGGCGCGCACGGTTCCCGGGAGCTGCTCGGCCGCGGGATCGTCCACGAGCGCGGCGACGAGCTCCTCGATGAACAGGGGGTTGCCTCCCGCGATGGCGACGACCCGCTCCATCGCGGCGCCATGGGCGTCGGCGAGGAGCGCCGCCACGACCGTCGAGGCCTGGGCCGGCGTCAAAGGTTCGAGCGGAAGCGCGGTGTGGCCGATCATCCCCGCGCCCCACGTCGGCCGTTTCTCGAGGAACTCGGGCCGGGCCATCGCGAGGAAGACGACGGGATGGTCATGCACGTGCGCCACGAGGTAGTCGACGAGGTCGAGCAGCGCGTCGTCCGCCCAGTGGAGGTCCTCGAACACGAGCAGGAGGGGCGCGCGTTCGGCGAGCCGCTCGATCAGACGGCGCACGGCGAACAGGAGGTGGATCGGCTGGTCCGGCGGCTCGTCGAGCCCGAGTCCGAGAAGGAGCGACAGGTACCGGGTCGAGTCCTCGACCTCGCGTTCGGGTAACAGGGAATCCGCCAAAGAGGCCAGCTTGGCGCGCGCGGCGTCTGGCGGCTCGTTCTCGTAGATCCCTGCCGCGCGCCGAACCATCTCACCCGCGGCGCGGAAGGGGCTGGGCTCCTCGTAGGGGAGGCTCCGTCCCCACAGCGAGCGGCCTCCCTGTGAGCCGATCGAGTCGGCGACCTCGTTGGCGAGCCGGGACTTCCCGATCCCCGCGGGCCCCAGCACGGTTACCAGGTGCGGATGGCCCGAGCGGACGGCCCGGTCCCACACGGAGCGGATGAGGGAAAGCTCCTCGTCGCGTCCGACGAGTAGCGTCCGCGAGATCGGGCGGCTCGCAGCCGCGCGGAGGGGGACGCCAACCAACCAGACAGGGACGGGGGCTCCCTTGCCCTTCGCGTGGACCGCCGGAAGAGCCTCGTAGTCGAACGCATGCCGGGTCAGCCGGTAGGTCTCGGCATCGACGATCACGCCGCCGACGGGAGCCGCCGTCTGCAGTCGCGACGCCGTGTTCACGACATCCCCGGTGGCGAGCGCCTCGCCGGGCGCCGCCCCGACCGCCACCACTGCCTCACCCGTGCAAACGCCCACCCTGACCTCGAGCGCGATCCCGGGATGCCGTTCGTTCAGCTCTCGGATCCCATGGATGATCGACAGCGACGCCCGTACGGCGCGCTCCGCGTCGTCGCTCCTGGCGAGCGGCGCGCCGAACACTGCCATCACGGCGTCGCCGATGAACTTCTCGACCATCCCCCCGTGGCGCTCGATCCTCGTTCGGGTCTCGTCGTAGTAGAGCTGGTTCCGGTCCCGAACGTCTTCGGGATCGGCGCCGTCGGCCCGCGCCGTGGACCCCACGAGGTCGACGAACAGGACCGAGACGAACTTACGCTCCTCCCGCGACGCGGGCGCGGCGAGATCGAGCCCGCACGACGGGCAGAAGCTAGCGCCGTCGGGAAAGTCCGCTCCACACCGCGGACAGACCATGCCGCATCCTAGTGACGGCGCCGCGAGGAGCGCCAGCCGTCCACCTACCTTGACGAGGGTAGGCTCGAGGCGGCGAGGTCGGAACGTGTCTCCTCTGGAGTCCCCCGTTCGAGGGGTAGAGCCCTCGAACGATCCGGTCCCCTCGAGGAATCGCCCCGCCTTCGGGTCTCACCACCCGAGGGCTTGCCGTGGGCCGCGGATGTCACTGGGCGGTGCTAGGGTCGGCTCCTAGGTCAGCCGGTATGCTCTGAGGGCCCCAACCACAGCCTGCTCCCCCAGTGGGGGCCGCTCAGACCAGAGGAGGTGGGGCGCTGAGGCGGTACGAGATCATGTTCATCTTGCCCCCGGAGGCCGACGAGTCCGTCGTGTCCGGGGCGCTGGATCGCATCGCGAAGGTCGTCTCAGAGGGCGGCGGCGAGGTCGGCAAGGTCGATCGTTGGGGCCGCCGGCGGCTGGCGTTCGAGGTCGAACGGCAGACCGAGGGGTACTACGTCGTGGCCGAGTTCACGGCGGAGCCCACGGTCATCACCGAGCTCGAGCGTTCGTTGCAGCTCGCGGACGAGGTGTTGCGGTTCAAGGTCATCGTCCGCGGCGAGGCCGCGTAGACGAACGAGCGACTTCCCCCTCCCCGCTCAAGCCATCCGACGGGGAGCGGAATCAGATCGGAAGGTGATGGAGATGGCGAGCGAGAACCAGGTCACCATCGTGGGCAACCTCACGGACGACCCCGAGCTGCGCTACACGCCGAACGGGGCGGCCGTAGTGAAGTTCCGCGTGGCCGTGAATCGCCGCTACAAGGACGAGACTGGGAACTGGAAGGACGGCGAGACGTCGTACTTCACGGTCAACGCCTGGCGGAGCCTGGCCGAGAACAGCGCCGAGACCCTCACCAGGGGCACGCGCGTCCTCGTGACTGGCCGGCTGCAGATGCGCTCCTGGGAGACCCAGGAGGGGGACAAGCGCACGGTCGTGGAGATCGAGGCCGACGAGATCGGCCCGAGCCTGCGTTGGGCGACCGCCAAGGTCGAGCGCCAGAGCCGCGCCAGCGGCGACTGGCAGCCGGCCACGGTCGGCGCTCCCATGGCAGACGAAGGGACACCGCTGGATGCCGCCGAAGGCTAGAAGCAGCAGCAAGCGCCCGCCCAAGCGGGAGAAGGAAGACAAGGGCTGGAAGAAGCAGAAGCGCAAGGTCTGCATCTTCTGCAAGGACAAGATCGAGTTCGTCGACTACAAGGACACGATGATGTTGCGCAAGTTCGTCTCGGACCGCGGCAAGATCCGCGCACGCCGCGTTTCGGGCAACTGCGTGCAGCACCAGCGTGACGTAGCCATGGCGGTCAAGAACGCCCGCGAGATGGCCCTGCTCCCGTACTCGACGCGATGAGGATCATCCTCCAGAAGCCCGTCGACAAGCTCGGTGTCCCCGGGGACATAGTCGAGGTGGCCGACGGCTACGCCCGCAACTACCTGATGCCCCGAGGCATGGCCGTCAGGGCCACCAGGGGCGGCGAGAAGCACGTCAACAGCCTCAAGCGCGCACACACCGTGCGCGTGAACGAGGCGAAGGCCGAGTCCGAGCAGGTCGCGAGCCGGCTCATCGCCACGCCGATCACCGTCTCCGCGCACGCCGGCGACGAGGGCAAGCTCTTCGGCAGCGTGACGGCGAGCGACATCGCCGAGGCGATCCACTCGCAGGCCGGGATCCGGATCGACCGCCACGACGTGCATCTCGACGAGGCCATCCGCTCGATCGGTACCCACGAGGTGCGCGTGCACCTGTTCGCCGAGGTCGACCCCGTGATCTCGGTCGAGGTCATAGGCACCGAGTCCTAGCGCTCAGTTCGACCCCGGATCGCTCGCGGTCCGGGGTCGTCCTGTGTCCGGCCTCGGCTGGCGGGCTGAGGTCGGGGCCTCGGGCCGGGCTGCTCGGACCGCGACTTCGCAGCGCACCACGGTGGTCGGGGCGGCCTCGACGACGCCCGACCCGAACCCCTCCCC
>DATEDE010000195.1:0-3228 GCA_035286545.1 Actinomycetota bacterium
CGTGATCCGCCCGGTCCCGCTCGAGCCGTGCAGCGTGTGGTGCGGCTGCACCCAGTCGAGCCAGCCCAGGAAGCGCTCGCAGAAGCGCGAGGAGATCATCGGGCCGTACAGGACGTCCTGGAACGGATCCCCGATCGCCGCGGTCTGCACCGCGCTCGCGAACCGTGCGAGGAAGTCGTCGTGCACCGACGTGTGCACGATCACCGTCCCGAGCGACGTGCACCGCTGCCCCGCCGTACCAAACCCGCTGAAGAGCGCGCCCTCGACGGCGAGATCGATGTCCGCGTCCGGCATGACCACGAGCGGGTTCTTGCCACCGAGCTCCAGGCACGGCGTCTGGAGGTGGCGCCCGCAGAGCTCACCGATCCTCCGCCCAACCTCCGAGCTCCCGGTGAAGCCCACCTTGTCGACGAGCCCCTCGGAGAGGGCGCGCTCGAGGCCCTCGAAAGTGTGCGGCCCGTCCGTCAGGACCATGTTGACCACACCCTTCGGGAACCCGGCGTGCAGGAAGAGCTGCGCCAGCGCCTCCGAGGTCGATGGCGCGTACTCCGCCGGCTTCCACACGACCGTGTTGCCGCACAGCAGGGCGGGAACGAGGTACCAAGACGGCACCGCGATCGGGAAGTTCCCCGCCGTGACGATCGCGGCGACCCCGACCGGGTTGCGGAACGTGAACAGTTGCTTGTCCGGGAGCTCCGAGGGCACGGTCATCCCGTAGAGACGCCGCCCCTCGGACACGAAGAAGTTGCAGGTGTCGACGACCTCCTGCACCGAACCGCGCGCCTCGGCGATCGGCTTTCCGATCTCGCGCGTGATGATCCGCGCGAGGGTCTCCGCGTTGTCCTCGACCAGGCGCCCGAGCTGCTGGATCGCGCGCCCACGGATCGGGGCGGGGGTCCGGGCCCACGAGCGTTGAGCCTCACGCGCCGTGCGGCACGCCTCGACGAACGTGGTCGCGTCGCCCAGGTGGGCCTCGGCCACCTGTTCGTCGAGGTTGGCCGGGTTCGAGATGCGCAGGGTCCCCCCGGGCGAACCCTCGAGTGCCCGTCCGCGGATCAGCGAGACCACCGTCTTGCTCACCGTCTCCCCCTCGTCACCGGCCCCTGATGGTAGCCAACCCTCGCCTAGTCCGAAGCGCGGATCGCGCGGTAGGGCGGGTGGGCGTCGGCCGGACTCAAGGCGGCCCCCCGAACCTCCGAATCCACCTCGGAGGGATATGCGAAGGTTCGGATTCCGCGCCTGGTGGCGACGGTTCCCGCTGCGCGTCAAGACGATGGTCGTGGCGGGGATCCCGATCGTCCTGCTCGTGCTCGGCGTACCCGTGCTCTTCTCGGTCCAGCGCGACACCGCGCAGGTGAGCCATGACGTGGAGCACGCGTACAGGGTGCGCGAGAGCCTGGCCACCGTCCTGCAGGATCTGACCAACGCCGAGACGGGGATCCGCGGCTACCTGCTGACGAACGACACGGAGTTCCTCGCGCCGTACCGAGAGGCGGTGGACCTCGTGCCGCAGGACCTGCTCGAGCTGGACCGCCGCCTGGGCGACGCTCCCACATCGCGGGAGCGGTTCGACCACATCCAGGACCTCGCCGACGCGCGGCTCGGGATCCTCGAGCGCATCCGTCGGTTCGGCGAGCGAACGCCGGTCGGCGAGATCCCAGAGGGCCTGCTCGAACGAGGACGGCAGGTTATGGAGGAGATCCGCTCGGTCGTCGATCGGATGGACGAGGCGGAGGCGGGAGCGCTCGTCGGTTCCCGGGAGGACCTACGAGGGGCCCAGCGCATCGCGCTGGCCGTCTCGGTGTTCGTGATCCCGATCGCCCTGCTCGTCACGCTCCTGGCCATGCTCGGATTCGCGACTTGGCTCGTCCGCGGCATCCGACGCATCGAGGAGAACGCGCGCCGGCTCGAGCGCGGCCAACCGCTCCTGGATCCACCGCGGGGCAGCGACGAGCTCGCCAACCTCGGGCGCGTCCTCGCGCAGGCGGGGGCCCGGCTGGCCGAGCAGGAGGCCGAGCTGCGCGAGCTCGCGCTGGAGGACCTGTTGACCGGCCTGCCCAACCGCAGGGCCTTCCATCAGATCGCGGAGCACGAGCTCCAGGTCGCGGCCCGGCGCTCGAGCGTCACCGCGCTGCTGTTCCTCGACGTGGACGGCCTCAAGCGCGTGAACGACGAACTCGGGCATGCCGAGGGCGACGAGATGCTGCGGGAGACCGCCGACGTCCTGCGGACCGAGCTCCGAGCGTCCGACCTGCTCGCCCGGGTCGGTGGCGACGAGTTCTGCGTGCTGCTCTCGCGCGACAGCGCGCTCGACGGCTCGGACCTGCTCGAGCGGCTCGAGTCCGCGCTCGCGAGCCGAAACGCGATGTCAGGACGCCGCTACGAGCTCGGGTTCTCCGTTGGGGTGGCGTTCTTCGACCCGGCCGACCCGGTCTCGGTGGACGAGCTGATCCAGCGGGCCGACACCGAGATGTATCAGCAGAAGCACGCGAGGCGCGCGGCGCGCCTCGCCGGGTGAGGGGTAGCGCCGGAACGGTCAGGCGAGCTGTTCGAACGCCTGCTCGGCGAGCTTCTTCCACGCGCGGGAGTGCTCGAGCGGCACGAGGACCCACGCCCTCATCGCCCGACCCTCCATCGGCTCGAACGCCTCGACGCCCTTGCGCTTGATCGCGGCCTCGGCATCCTCGGGAGAGCCGAGCTTGAAGGTCATCGCGTCGCCGAACGTTCCACAGAACACCTTGTCGCCCTTCTTCAGGACGGGCATCCCGAACATCTGCGACCTCTTCGCACCGCGGGCGACGAAGTCCTCGGCGAGGCCGTCGAAGCGCTCGAGGGTCTCAGGGCCGGTCTTCGGCAGCTTCGGCACGGCCGCATACTACGCTTGGTCCGCGGAGATGGGGTGCCCGGCGGTATCGTTGCGTCCGAGCGCCGGTAGCTCAGTGGACAGAGCGGCAGCCTTCTAAGCTGCGGGTCGGAGGTTCGAGTCCTCCCCGGCGCGCTTCTCGCGCTTCCCTCACGACCTGCGCAGCACCTCCATCTGGCCTTCACACCCCCTGGCTAATCATTGGGGCAAGGAAAAGAGGGTCACCAAGACCCCAGGCCAGGAAGGAGAAGGCCATGAAGAAGCTCTTCCCGATCATCCTGGTGATCGTGGGACTCGGGTTCCTCGCCGGTGGCGCGTACGCCACGATGCGAGGGCTCGACGCCAAGGCGGAGGTCCGCGAGACA
>DATEDE010000196.1:0-2408 GCA_035286545.1 Actinomycetota bacterium
GTCCAGGCCGCCCTCAGCATGGCCCGCGTCTCGACCCTCAGCGGTGGGACCCCAAACACGGCGATGATCACGATCGGTCCCTCGCTGCACGGCAAGAGCACGCTCACCATCATGATCGATCCCCGGAACAGCGACCTCGCCGACCGGTTCGGCGTGCGGCGGGACCCCGACGAGGGCGTCTACCCGATGAACGACGACATTGTGCTCCTGCAGCCCCTGCCGAAGACGATCGAGGCGGCGCGGGACGGCCACCGCCGTCGCATCTCCTACTCGATCGATGGGACCGAGAACAACTTCTACGCTGCGCCCTTCGGCCTCACCGCCGAGGATGACCCCATCACCTACGACGTCCTGCGCGGCGACGGGGCGGACCCATCTCACCGCGAGGCGCTCGAGAACGTCCCCGTCGATCCCGACAGCGGCGCGCCCGACTTCCTGAGCAACCCCACCCGAAACATGCGGGCGATCTTCTCGCGATCACGACTGCTGAAGCGGAAGGGGGTGGAGGGGATGCTGGAGCGCATCACCGGCGGACACCACCGGGACGCCGTCCACGTCCCCCTGGAGGACACGGACCGGCTGCTCTGGCAGGCCGTGATGCGGCAGAACACCGTCGTCCCGCCCCTGCGCCGCCTAAACCTCGAGCAGTACGTACGCGCGCTCATGTACGGCGAGGCCGTCCAGATGGGCGCCGCCGCCGGAGCCATCGGCAGGCCTTACGTCGAGCACTTCTCCGACCCGTTCGTCATCGGCCTCGAGGACGACAACGCGAACCTGATGCGCCACATCCTCCAGCAGATGGAGCGCGGCGGCCAGCACCACGAGTACTACGTCTTCAACACCGGCGGAATCGGCGCGGAGACGAACGAAGCGGCCAGCGGCCCGCGCTACCGGAAGATCCCGCGCGAGCTGACGCTCATGCTCCAGGAAGCGGTCCTCCGCGAGGCCGTGCAGTTCGAGTACGACACCGTCCTCGGCTGCGACGTGGCGGTCGCGATCGCCGATGCCAGCGGCCGCAAGCTCCTCGACCTGACAGAGGAGTGGCTGCCCGCTTCGATCTACGGCCACGACGAGTACGCCGATCGGGTCGGCCGGCTCCGGCGCAAACGCTTCTACGGTGACGACAGCGGCGACAAGAGCGGCATACTCCGCTACACGAAGGTCTCTGACGCCTTGATCGACATTAGCGACATCCCCATCCCGACGAGCGAACGAGAGCTGGCCTGGCTCCTCTCGTTCTACTGGCACGTCGACCACGCCTACGACAGCTTGGCCGAGCTGGCGAAGCACCGCCACGAGGGGATGCGACCGCCGCCCCACCTGCTTCGCACGCTCCAGCACGCGTACAACGCGGCTGTCGATCACGGTCTGAAGCTTCCGCCCGGCGCTCTGCAGGCGGTGAGCGCCCTGGCCATAGTGGCGCGGGCTTAATCCCCTCTTCATCTCGCTTCTCCTATACTGGAGGCGGAGGCGCCGATGCGCGTTCTGGTCGTCGAGGACGAGAGAGATGGCGGAGTTCGTCCGCAAGGGGCTGACCGAGCACGGCTACGCCGTCGACGTCGCCCACGACAGGCGAGGAGGCCGGGGGGGCCACCCGATCTCCTAGGCACACGTGCAATGCGGGTCGCTTGAATGGCGCTGAAGGACGACTGGGCGGCCAGCGTCTCGACACTAAGTGCCGTTAGGTCAGAGCTGGAGTGGGAGACGGGGCTCGAACTCGCGACCCTCCACCGACCAGGCTATTGGCGCGGCAGGCTACTCGCGGGCGGAGGCTCCACCAATGGCGGGCTGCTGTCGTCGGCCCGGCCGATCTCGACCTCGGCGGTGTGCGGCTGGCGGTCGTCGATGAGCCGGATCGACCCCTCCTCCCGCTCAACACCGTCGACGACGACGCGCACTCCGTCACCGGCGCCCGCTCGTCGAACGGTGATAGCATAGGTCGTCTCCCGGTAGCGGTAGTTGAGGGTGAACGACTGCCAGTCGGGCGGCAGACAGGGCGTGAAGGAGAGCCGGTCCACCTCCAAGCGAAGGCCGAGCAGCGACTCGAGGATCAGCCGGTACATCCAGCCGGCGGCACCGGTGTACCAGGTCCAGCCGCCTGCGCCCTCATGCGGCGGCAGCGCATAGACATCGGCCGCGACAACGTACGGCTCGACGCGATAGGTCGCCGCCTTCTCAGGGCTCGAGGCGTGGTTGAGTGGGTTAATCAGCGAGAGCAGCTCCCAGGCGCGGCGGCCGTCGCCTAGCGCCGCGAACGCCATGACCGCCCAGATCGCGGCGTGCGTGTACTGGCCGCCGTTCTCCCTCACGCCCGGCGGATACCCCTTAATGTAGCCGGGGTTAAGGTCGGACTTGTCAAACGGCGGGTCGAGGAGCTGGATGAGAGCCTGATCGCGGCGCACGAGCAG
>DATEDE010000197.1:0-10171 GCA_035286545.1 Actinomycetota bacterium
GAGCGGTTCCCCGCCGTCGGGGTGGTGGCGTTGTCCAGCCACGAGGACCAGGAGATCATCCGAGGGATGCTGGTTGCGGGTGCCTCGGGTTACGTGCTCAAGGATTCGGACGGTGATGAGATCCTGACGGCAGTGAATCGCGCGGCCGCCGGCGGCGCCCTCCTCTCCCCCGAGGTGACCCCACGGGTAATCGAGGAGCTGACGGAGGCTCTCGAGCGCGAACGCCGGCGTGCGCACGAGCTCGAGCGGGCCCAGGAGGCCTTGGTCGAACGCTCGGTCCGGCGGCACGAGCTCGTCGCCCGCCTCTCGCACGAGCTGAGGACGCCGGTGACAGTCATACTCGGAGTCGCCCAGACGCTCCGGAAGGTCGATACGACCCCGGAGCAGGAAGAGGAGCTCCTGTCGCGCCTGGTGAGCCGCGCCGAGGACCTCGCGCGCCTGGTCGATCGGTTCGAACTCACGATCGACGCCGCGATGACCGAGCAGGTCGATGTCGCCGAGGTGGCCCGCGAGGTCGCCTCGGTGAGTCCGCGGGTGCGGGTGGACGCCAGGCCCCTCCTCCCCCACGTGCATCTCAACCGCGGCGTCGCTCGGCGGGTCCTCGAGGAGCTCGTCGACAATGCCCTTCGCTTCTCAGACGAGGATTCGAAGGTCGACGTGGTGGTCAGTCTCGGGTTGCAGGGCATCGAGGTCCGGGTAGCCGACCGGGGTCCGGGCATCGAAGCACACGAGCACGAGCGGATCTTCGGACCCCTCGAGCAGCTGGAGGAGCTGAACGTCCGGGTCCATCAGGGCGCGGGCATGGGCCTGGCGCTGGCCCGCACCGCCGCGCGCGCGATCGGCGGCGACGTGACCGTGGAGGCCTCGGGCACGGAGGGCTCGACCTTCCTGTGGACGATCGCGCTCGAGACCTGAGCGAGCGCGATCGCTAGGCGAATCGGCGCATGTGGATGCTCTCGAGCACTCCGATCGCGGCGGCGTTCAGCAGAAGCGAGCTTCCCCCGTAGGAGACGAACGGTAAGGGGATCCCGGTTATGGGCATGATCCCGATGTTCATCCCCACGTTCACGAACATCTGCAGCGCTAACATCGAGGCGATCCCGGCCGCCAGGTAGGTCCCGAACGGATCCTTGGACAGCATCGCGATCCGGAACGCCCGCCACAGCACCACCCCGTAAAGGGACATCAGCGCCGCTCCCCCGAGGAACCCGAACTCCTCTCCCACGACGGTGAAGATGAAGTCCGTGTGCTGCTCGGGCACGAAGTCCAGGTTGGTCTGCGTCCCCTGGAGGTAGCCGACTCCGACGAGGCCTCCCGACCCGATGGCGATCTCGGCCTGCTCGCGGTTGTACCGAGCAGCGTCATCCACGTCCTCCGAGTCCAGGAACGCCCTCAGGCGCTCGAGCTGGTACTCCTTCACGAGCCCCACCTGGAACCCGCCGAAGATCAACGCGACAGCCGTAAGCGCCAACACGCCGAGGTGACGCGCGCGGGCGCCGGCCACCACCAGGATCCCGACGAGGATGGCGAAGAACACGATCGAGGTCCCGAGGTCCGGCTGTAGGAACACGAGCGCGGCCGGGAGCGCGGCCAATCCACTCGCCCGGAAGACGTCGCGCAGGGTGAGGTCGCCGCGGATCTGCGATACGAAGGCTGCGAGTATCCCGATCACGGCAAGCTTGGCAAGCTCCGAAGGGGCGAGTTGGAAGCCGAAGAGCTCGAACCACCGCTGCGAGCCCTTGACCGTGGTGCCCAGTGGCGTGCGGACCAGAACCAGCAGGACCAGCGAGGAGACGTAAGCGATCCCCGCGTAGACCTTGAACAGGCGGTAGTCGACGCTCGCGACGAGGAGCAGAACGATCGCCGCGACAGCGACGAAAGTGATCTGGCGCTTCACGAACCGTCCCGGGTCCAACCCGACCGCAGAGAGCGACTGATGGGTCGCCGAGTAGATCGCGAACATCCCGACGACCGCCAGCAGGACCGCCGCGACGAGCAGCACCGGGTCGGCGTGCCGGATCACCCGCCGCTCGCCCGAAGCAAGCCGCCCCGCGGTCGCGTGCATCAGTCCGTCCCCGCGACGTCCGTGAAGTTGCTGAATCCGATCCCGTAGAGCCCCTCGATGATGTGCCGGGCGATCGGCGCGGCCGTCGTGGAGCCGTGACCACCCTGCTCGACCAGGACGACCACGACGTGCTGCTCGCCGAACGCCTCGGTCATCGCGGCGAACCATGAGAAGTCCTGCTTTGGGTCGACCTCGGCCGTACCGGTCTTGCCCGCAACCCATACCGACCCGAACGGGAACCCGGCGAAGGCGCCAGCCGCCGTCCCGTTGCCGATGACCGTCTGGGTGAGCGCGTCGCGGACGTAGCGGAGGTCTTTGGGGTCGAACGGCAGCGTCTCGTCGCATCGGGGCTTGTAGCGCCTCAGCTGGATGTCGTCAGGACTCACGACCCGGTCCAGCACGTGGGGGACACAGAGCGTTCCGTCGTTCTGGAGCGCCGCGTATGCGCTGGCGAGCTGGAGCGGCGTGACCAGCGTGTCACCCTGTCCGATCGTCATGTTGATGAAGTCGCCGGGGAACCAGTCGCCGTCGGGGAAGTCGTCGGGGTAAGCCTCGTGGATCGCGCGCTTCCACTCCGAGTCAGGGACCCGCCCCCCGAGCTCGTACGGCAGGTCCACCTTCGTCGGCTGCCCGAGCCCGCCGGCGCGCAGATCCTTCTGGAGCGACTCCAAGGCCGGCTCGTCGTCGTTGCCCTCGACCCCGTCGTCCCACGGTGGCGGGTAGAACCCCCGCCAATACTCGTAGCCCATCGGGTAGAAGACCGTGTCGCACGAGCGCGCGAGAGCGGTCGCGAGGTTCATGTAACCGAGGTTGGCGGAGGTCCAGTTGTTGAAGACGTACCGGATCGCCTCGGGGTTGCTCTCGTCGAACGGGGCTGTCCACGAGGGAGGGCAGCTGTAGGTGCCGCCGGTGGACGCGATGTCGCGCCTGAGCGCCGACAGTGCCACCAACGGCTTGTAGGTGGAGCCCGGCGGGTACTGACCGGCGATCGCCCGATTCAGCAGGGGCAGACCCCGAGCCTGGCCGAACCGGCGGGCGAACTCGTTGTTCGAGATGCTCCGCGTGAATACGGATGGGTAGAACCACGGGTACGAGGCCATGGCCTCGATCGCGCCGCTCTCCGGGTCGATCACCAGGGCCGTCCCGGCGTTCGCGCTCAGGTTGCGTCCAGAGCCCTCGTCCCAGACCGTCCGCGCGTACCGGATCCCGCCCAGCAGGGCATCCTCCGTGTAGCCCTGGATGTCAGCGTCGATCGTGAGCCACACGTCGTTGCCCGGAACGGGCAGCTGCTCGCCGATCTGGCCGAGGTTCTCACCGAGCGAGTTCACCCGGTACTTCACGAGGCCCTTCTGACCTGCCAGGTCGCGCTCGTACACGGCCTCGACGCCCGCGACGCCGACGAGATCACCCGGCTCGTAGTCGGCGAACGTGGGGCGCTCGAGCTTCTCCGGCGAGACCTGCCCGAGGTTGCCTAGCACGTGGGCGGCGAGCGAGCCGAGCGGATAGTCACGGACGGGTGTTTCGAGCACGTCCACGCCCCTGAAGTGTCGCGAGTGCTCCTTGATGTAGAACGCGACCCGCTTCGGCACGTCGACGGCTACCGGGATCGGCGAGAAGGCGTAGTAGCGATCGTCGTCCAAGCGCGCGCCGAGCTCGGCGGCGGGCACCCCGAGGAGCTCTGAGAGCTCGAGCAGGATGCGCTCCTTGTCTTCGCCGGCCTCGTCCCGGTTCACGGTCAGGATGAGGCTGGGCCGGTTACTGACCAGGATCTCGGTGCCCGACGCGTCGCGGATCGTCCCGCGCGGGGCGGGGAGCTCCACGATGCGCACCGCGTTGTCGCGGGCGTCCTCGAGGTACTGCTCCGCGGCCAGGACCTGCAAGAACCACAGCCGGGTGGTGAGCGCGGCGAACATCACGACGACGAGGGTCGCGAGAACCCTCACTCGCATGCCGGTCCGAGGTTCGGTCATCCGTCCCTCACCACCGGTGCGCCCGTCGGGAGCGCGACCCCTCGGCGGCACGCCGGAGTACCGGATACACGAGCGGTGTGAGGATCGCGTTGTAGAGCGCCGAGAGCACCGCCACACGGATCAGGTACAGCCACGACGTGTCCAGCTCGCCGAGCAGGAACGAGACGACGCCGTGGAACACCACACCCGCGCACGTCCCGCCCGCCACCAGGAACACGGGCAGGATCGGCGATGGGGTCACGATGTACTGGCGCGCCATCCCCATCGTGTAGCCGAGCAAAGTGAGAGTGAGCGCCGTGATCCCCTTCGGGGCATCCAGTAGGAAGTCCTGCGCCATACCGCCCGCGAAGCCGGCGATCGCCCCGGAGGCGGGTCCCTCCAAGATCGCGAACACGATCGTCACCAGGTACAGGAGCTCGGGCTTCGCCCCGAGAAGGTTCAGCTCGGCGAAGACCGTGGTCTGGAGCAAGAGCGCGGTGAGGATCACAGCTCCGAGCAGCAGCGTGCGTCGCATCGGCCCTACGCTCCGCCATCACTGGACAACACCACCAACACGAGGTCCAGCGTGGAGAAATCCACCGCCGGCCGAACGGTGACGAAAGGCTCGAGCGCGGACTCCTCCGGGAGCACGCGTGACACGGTGCCGATAAGGACGTTCGGCGGGTACAGGCTCTGCTCGCCACTCGGGATCCGGTAGCCGGCCGTGACGACCTTCTCGTCCGGCGCCACCTCGACCGTGGACTCGACCAGCCCCATCCGGAGGTCCGCGCCGCCTTCGCCTGAGACCAGCCCCGTCGCGCGCGATGCGTCCAGTCGCCCCGCGACGAACGAATCAGGATCGATGATCAGCTGTATCACGGACGAGCTCGGACCGACCCGCACGACGTGGCCCACCAGGCCGGCGTTCGCGATCACGGGCATGTCCTCGGCTATCCCGTCGCCCGATCCCTTGTCGATCGTGATCGTCCACTCGAAGTTGGAGACACCGTTCGCGATGACCTGGGCCGCCGTCGTCTCGGCTCTGCGTCCCAGGCTCGCCTGCAGCCCGAGCAACGCCTCAAGCTCTGCGAGACGGTCCAGATCCGCGACGGTCGTCGCGAACTCCTGCTCGAGCACGGCCACGCGGTCACGGAGCGTCTCGTTCTCCCGCCGGATCGAGGGCAGGCGGAGGAGCGTCGAGAAGAAGTTCCCGATCGGGTGGGTGACCGTGGAGACGGCCTCCTGCAGCGGGCTGATCACCGTCAGCGCCGCCTCTCCGAGCGTGGCCAGCGGGCCGTCGTCTCCCTGGCGGTAGTCGAGCGTGATCGTGACGAGCGATATCGACACGAGTGTGACCACTAGGAGCCGGGTGCTCCGCGCGCGGCTGCGCAGCGCCACCGCGGCCTACCTCCGGGACGGGCTCACCAGGACCCGCTGGAGGACCTCGAACTCCTCGAGGCACTTGCCGGACCCGATCGCTACGGATGAGAGCGGGTTCTCGGCGATGTGGACCGGCATGCCGGTCTCGTGCCGAAGGCGCTTGTCGATCCCTCGGAGCAGCGCGCCGCCGCCGGTCAGGAACATGCCTCTGTGCATGATGTCGCCGGCGAGCTCGGGGGGCGTTCGGTCGAGGGTGGCCTTGATCGAGTCGATGATCGCCGTGACGGGCTCCTCGATCGCCGTGCGGATCTCGCCATCCGTGATCTGGATCGTCTTCGGGAGCCCGCTCACCAGGTCGCGCCCGGGGATCTCGGCGATCAGCTCCTCCTGCATCGGGTACACGGACGCGATCGCGAGCTTGATAGCCTCCGACGTCCGCTCGCCGAGCAGCAGCGAGTACTCCTTCTTGACGTGGCTGATGATCGCCTCGTCGAGCTCGTCGCCGCCGATCCGCAGCGACGACGAGGTGACGATGCCGCCGAGCGAGATCACCGCGACCTCTGTGGTGCCGCCGCCGATGTCGACGACCATGTTGCCCGCCGGCTCGTGGATCGGGAGCCCCGCGCCGATAGCGGCCGCCATCGGCTCCTCGATGATGTAAGCGCGGCGCGCGCCGGCGGCGATCGTGGCCTCCTCGACGGCGCGCTGTTCGACGCCGGTGATCCCGCTGGGGACGCACACAACGACCCGCGGCTTCGCAAGCAGGCGGCGCTTGTGTACGCGCTGGATGAAGTACCGGAGCATCTTCTCGGTGATATCGAAGTCGGCGATGACGCCGTCCTTCAGCGGTCTCACCGCCTGGATGTGCGAGGGCGTCCGACCGATCATCCGCTTGGCCTCGTTGCCGACCGCGAGCACCGCGCCGGAGAGCGTGTTGATCGCGACGACCGACGGCTCGTTCAGGACGATGCCGGCGCGCCGAACGTAGACGAGCGTGTTCGCGGTCCCCAGGTCGACAGCCATGTCCTGCCCCAGGAACCCAAGGACCCCTTCGCCGCCCGCGCTTCGGCGACCCGGGGAAACGGGTAGTTCGCGACGAACCTTCTCGGCCATAGGTTCCAGACTGTTGTACAGGACGCCCTGGGGCCTGGCAACCCTCGACCGCACGTCGAGGCGACCTGAGGGTTGAGACCTGCCCTGAGCTGCCGTTTCACCACACCTACAGCGGCGGAGTAGGGTGCATCGACCATCGGTGGAGGTCGGAGGCGGATGCACGCGGCGGTCGTGTTCCCAGGTCAAGGTTCACAGTTCGTCGGCATGGCCGATGCGTGGGACCGTGACGAGGTCGGGCGGGCGGCGCTAGAGGAGGCCTCGGCCGCGATCGGCGGGGACATCGTGCGGGGCTGCCACGATGAGGCCGCACTCGCGACGACGGAGTTCGTGCAGCCGGCGATCCTGGCATGTGACGTAGCGGCGTTCCGCGTTCTGGAGTCCCTCGGCGTGACCTTCACGGGCGCGGCGGGACACTCGCTCGGCGAGTTCGCTGCTCTCGTCGCCGCGGGCGTGCTGTCGCTCTCCGATGCGCTCGCGATCGTCGTGGTGCGCGGCCGAGCGATGCAGGCGGCCGGGCGGCAGCGGCCGGGCACGATGACCGCCCTGCTCGGGGTAGGCCCACGGGACGCGAGCGAGCTGTGTGAACTGGCGCGCGGGGACGACGTGCTGCTCGTCGCGAACGAGAACTCTCCGCAGCAGGTCGTGATCAGCGGGAGCGTCCCGGCGATCGAACGGGCCGAGGCGCTCGCGGCAGAGCGACGGGTCCGCGCCGTCCGGCTGAAGGTGGCGGGCGCCTTCCACTCCCCCCTGATGGAGCCCGCGGTGGTGCCGCTCGCCGACGCCATCGACGCGGCGACCTTCGCACCACCGCTCTTCCCTGTCGCCGCGAACGTCACTGGCGAGCTCGAGGAGGACCCGGACGAGCTACGAGCGCTCCTGAAGCGCCACGTCGTATCGCCGGTTCGGTGGGAGCGGTGCGCGCAGGTCCTCGCCGCAGCCGGGGCGGACACCTTCGTCGAGGCCGGACCCGGCGACGTGCTCACGAAGCTCGCGAAGCGGGTGGTCCCGGGAGCGCGAGCCGTCGCGGTCGCCTCTCCGGAGGCGGCGGCGAAGCTCTCGTCGGGCTGAACGCCGGCTCTCCAGCCCCACAGCGCAACTGACGCCTACGGACGCTATCCTCGACCGTCATGGTTGCGGCCGACTCGGAGGGGAACCGTGAGTAACGGGCGGCACGCTGCCATCGTCGGCACGGGCTCCGTCCTGCCCGAGCGGGTGATCCCAAACGCCTGGTTCGAGTCCCTCATCGACACGAGCGACGAGTGGATACTGGAGCGCACCGGCATCAAGGAGCGTCATTTCGCGCCGGACGGCCAGGTGACCTCGGACCTCGCCGCCGAGGCAGCGAGTCTCGCTCTCGAGGCCGCCCGGATCGCGCCCGAGCAGGTCGACCTGCTGGTCTGCGCCACGTGCACGCCGGACACACCGATCCCCTCCGCGGCCGTGTGGGTCCAGCGCAAGCTCGGGATCGGCGCCCCGGCTTTCGACGTGAACGCCGCCTGCGCCGGCTTCTCCTACGCATTGTCCACGGGCACCGCGTTCATCGAGTCCGGTCAGGCGGATACCGTGGTCGTGATCGGCGCCGAGATCCTGTCCAGGGTCATGGACCTCAGCGACCGGACCACCTGCATCCTGTTCGGCGATGCTGCCGGGGCGGTGGTCCTGCGCCGGACCGAGAGCGAGGGCGTGCTGGGCTCTGTCCTGGGCGCGGACGGTCGCGCGGCGGAGATCCTCCTGATCCCGGCGGGCGGCTCGAGCCTGCCCGCGACCCACGAGACGGTGGAGGCCCGAGACCACGCGATCCGGATGCCGAACGGCCGCGAGGTGTTCAAGCGCGCGGTGGTCGAGATGGCGAACGCGTGCCGTCAGGTCCTCGAGAAATCTGGCTACACGCCGGACGACGTCGACGTGCTGATCCCCCACCAGGCGAACGCCCGGATCATGATCGCGGTCGCCGACCGCCTGGGCATCGGACTGGACCGCGCCGTCGTCGACGTCGAGTCGGTCGGCAACACCTCGGCGGCGTCGATCCCGGTCGCGCTGGACCGCGCGTGGCACGCCGGCCGGATCAGCGCCGGCGACCTGGTCCTGCTGACCTCCTTCGGCGCGGGGCTCTCGTGGGGCGCGAACCTGATCCGCTGGACCGGGCCACCGACACCGTGACCGGCAGGCTGAAGGTCGCCGTCATCACCGGAGGTTCGCGCGGCATCGGACGCGCGAGCGCCGAGGCCCTGGCCGCGGATGGATGGAGCGTCGCGATCGGTTACCGGACGAACGAGGCCGACGCCAAGGGGGCGGTCGAAGCCGTCGAGGCCTCGGGCACGCGGGGTATGGCGGTGACGCTGGACGTGACGGACGAGGCATCGGTCGCCGAGGCCTTCCGACGCGTGAGCGACGAGCTGGGCGGCGTTACAGGCCTAGTGAACAACGCGGGTCTGTCACGGGATGGGCTCCTGCTGAAGTACCCCATGGACGTCTACGAGCGCACGATGGCGACCAACCTGCGCGGCGCGTTCCTGTGTTGCCGGGGTGCATTGCGCGGGATGCTGCGCACGAAGTGGGGACGCATCGTGAACATGTCCTCCGCCGTGGCGCTGCACGGGAACGCCGGCCAGACGGTCTACGCCGCCACGAAGGCCGGCCTCGTGGGTCTCACGAAGTCGCTCGCTCGCGAGGTCGGGACCAAGGGCATCACGGTGAACGCTCTCTGCCCGGGCCTGCTCGACACCGAGATGACATCGCACCTGACCGAGGATGCGCGCGCCTACTACCTGGACCAGACCCCGATCGGGCGAGCTGCGACGCTGAGCGAGGTGGCGGCGGTCGTGCGCTTCGTGATGTCGGAGGAAGCGTCGTACGTGAACGGAGCGGTGATCGCCGTCGACGGAGGACTCACCGCCTAGTCGGAGAGGTCGCCGAGCCCCTAGCATGGGCCGGCGCACCGGAGGGGCCAACGGGAGGAACGATGGACAAGGCAGAGATCGAGGTCAGGGTTCGCAAGGTCTTAGCGGAACAGCTGGCGGTGGACGAGGCGCAGGTCGTGCCGGACGCGCGCTTCGCCGAGGACCTGAACGCCGACTCTCTCGACCTCGTCGAGGCGGTGCTCGCCCTCGAGGAGGAGTGGAACATCGAGATCCCCGAGGAAGAGATGGAGGGCGTGAAGACGGTCGGCCAGGCCGTCGCCCTCGTGAACTCCAAGCTCGGGCTCTCCTAGGAGCACGATGACCGAGCGCGTGGTAGTCACCGGCATCGGGCCCGTCACGCCGGTGGGCACCGGCATCGACGAGTTCTGGGCCGGGCTGACGTCGGGCCGCAACGGCGTCGGACCGATCGAGCGTTTCGATCCCTCGGGTCTGCCGGTGCGCCTCTGTGGCGACGTCCGCGACTTCGACCCATCGATGTGGCTGGACGCCAAAGAGGTCCGGCGCACCGACCGGTTCGTCCACTACGCCATGGCGGCGGCCAAGCTCGCCTGGGAGGACGCCGGGAACCCGGAGGTTCACTCGGAGAGGGCCGGCATCGTCTTCGGGACCGGGATCGGTGGGATCGAGGGACTCCTGAAACAACACTCGGTGATGCTCGAGAAGGGACCCGGGCGCGTATCGCCGTTCATGGTGCCGGCGCTCATGGCCAACGCTGCCGCCGGCCACATCGCCATGCACTTCGG
>DATEDE010000198.1:0-6274 GCA_035286545.1 Actinomycetota bacterium
TGCTGGTGGCGGGTCGCCGTGTAGCCCTCCTCCTCGAGCGCGAACTCGTGCTCCTGCAGGCGCACGTACGCGGTCATGCCCTCGGCGGCGTACTCCTTGGCGAGCTCGAACATCGACGCGTTCAGCGCGTGGAACCCGGCCAGGGTGATGAACTGGAACGTGTAGCCCATCGCCGCGAGCTCGGTCTGGAAAGTCGCGATCTGGTCGTCGTCCAGATTCCGCTTCCAGTTGAACGAGGGCGAGCAGTTGTATGTGAGGAGCTTGCCGGGGAAGCGCTCGTGGATCCCCTCGGCGAACGCGCGCGCCTCGTCCAGGTCCGGGTGCGCGGTCTCGCACCACAGCACGTCCGCGTACGGGGCGTACGAGAGGCCTCGCGCGATCGCCGACCCCACGCCGGGGCGGACATGGAAGAACCCCTCCGGGGTGCGCTCGCCTGTCAGGAACGGGCGGTCGCGCGGGTCGACGTCGGTTGTGAGGAGCGTCGCCCCGTCGGCGTCGGTCCGGGCGATGAGCACGGTCGGGACGTTCAGCACGTCGGCCGCCAGGCGCGCCGCGGTGAGCGTGCGGATGAACTGCTCCGTCGGCACGAGCACCTTGCCCCCGAGATGCCCGCACTTCTTCTCGCTCGCGAGCTGGTCCTCGAAGTGCACGCCCGCCGCCCCCGCTTCGATCATGGCCTTCATCAGCTCGAACGCGTTCAGCGGCCCACCGAACCCGGCCTCCGCGTCGGCCACGATCGGCGCGAGCCAGTACGTGCCGGTCTCGCCCTCGGCCCACGCGATCTGGTCCGCCCTCTGGAGCGCGTTGTTGAAGCGCCTCACGACCTGCGGGACCGAGTTCGCCGGGTAGAGCGACTGGTCCGGGTAGGTTTGGCCCGCCAGGTTGGCGTCGGCCGCCACCTGCCAGCCCGAGAGGTAGATCGCCTTGAGGCCGGCCTTGACCATCTCGACGGCCTGGCCGCCGGTGAGCGCACCCAGCGCGGCGACGTACCCGGGGCCGTGGATCAGCGACCACAGGCGCTCGGCGCCCAGGCGCGCCAGCGTGTGCTCGACCGTGACCGACCCACGGAGCCGCAGTACGTCCTCCGCCGAGTAGGCGCGATCGATGCCCTTCCACCGCTGGTTCGAGCCCCAGTAGGTCTCCAGGGTGGCCGCCTCCCGGCGCATCCGCTCTTCGTGTGTGAGATCGATCATGGCTACCTCTTCCTGCCGGCACCTTCACGGAAACCAAAGACCCCCCGCGGTCCGCGGGAGGTCTGGGAGGCCCCGGGCCGATGATGCTCGGCCCGACGCCCCCTAGGGCCCGGATACGTTCGAGAGTTTGAACGGCCGGTCAAACACGGCCCAAGTGTGGGCCTCAGCCCCGGATCCTGTCAAGCGTCGTTCGGACCAGCGGTCATACCTCGGTGGCGGGTTGTGCCTGATCAGGGTCAGCTCACGGGACGATCTTCGAGATCGGGATCTCGAGGATGTCGGTCGCGCCTCGGGCCTTGAGCTCGGGGATCAGCCGGTTCACCTGGGACTTCTCCACGACAGTCTCGATCGCGAATCCGCCCTCCTGGAGTGGCGACACGGTGGGGGACTTCATCGACGGCACGACCTCGAGGACCTTCGCGAGCTCCGACTCGGCGACGTTGAGTTTGATCAGGACCCGACCCTCTGCCGCGAGAGCGCCGAGCAGCAGAGTGGTGATGTCGTCCATCGCGCGGCGCTTCGTGGGGTCGGCGGCCGCCTCGCGGTTGGCGACGAGCACCGGCTCCGAGGTCATCAGGGTTTCGATGATCTTCATGCCGTGGGCGCGGAGCGTGCTGCCGGTCTCGGTGATGTCGACGATCGCGTCGACGATCTCGGGGACCTTGGCCTCTGTGGCGCCGAAGGACCAGACCACGTGGACGCCGATGCCCAGGTCATCGAAGTAGCGCTTCGTCATGCGCTCGAACTCGGTCGAGATCTGCGAGCCCGCCGGCATCTCCTTCGCGCTGTTCGCGGGGTGGTACGTCGGCACCGCAAGGACGACGTTCGTGCCGTGTCCGGTGCCGCTCTTCGCGTAGGAGAGCGTGGTGAGCACCTCGACGTCGGCCCCGGTCTCGGCGATCCAGTCCTGGCCAGTGATGCCGAGGTCGAACAGCCCGTCCTGCACGTAGGTCGGGATCTCCTGCGGCCGCAGGAGCGAGACGCGCTCGATGCGCTCGTCATCGATCGTGCCGTGGTAGTCGCGGTCCGAGCCGCGACGAACGCGCAGGTCGGCCTCCTCGAACAGCCGCAGCGTCTGCTGTTCGAGCGAGCCCTTGGGGATCACGAGTCTCAGCATCTACAGCCTCCGGTGGAAGCAGGTCCGCTCGCCGGTGTGGCACGCGGGCCCCTCCTGGTGCACCCGCGCGAGGAGCACGTCGCCGTCGCAGTCCACCCGCAGCTCGTCCCAGTGCTGCGTGTGGCCGCTCGTGTCGCCCTTGCGCCACAGCTCCTTGCGCGAGCGGCTCCAGTAGACCATGCGGCCCTCGGCCAGCGTGCGCTCGAGCGCTTCACGGTTCGCCCACGCCACCATGAGCACCTCGCCGTCGGAGACGTCCTGTACGACCACAGGCACGAGCCCCCGCTCGTCGAACGCAAGCGCGTCGAGCTCGACCTGGTCCATCACGCCGCTCGGACCGGGATCTCGAGATCTTCGAGGTAGCGCTTCACGTCTCGGATCGTGAGCTGCTCGAAGTGGAACCTCGACGCGGCGAGCACGGCGTCGGCGCCGCCGTCTGTGAGTGCCTCCGCGAAGTGCTCGACACGGCCGGCACCGCCCGAAGCGACGAGCGGCACCCGGACGACCTCGCTCACGGCGTGCAGGAGCTCGAGGTCGTAGCCCTCGCCGGTGCCGTCGCGGTCCATCGAGGTCAGGAGCACCTCGCCGGCGCCACGGCGCCCGGTGGCCTCGACCGCCCACTCGACGGCGTCGCGACCGGTCGGCGTTCGGCCGGCATCGACGAACACCTCCCAGCTCCCGCCGGAGCGCCGCTTCGCATCGATCGCGATCACCATGCACTGGGTGCCGAAACGCCCGGCGCAGCGCTCGAGCAGCGCGGGCGCGCGCACCGCGGCGCTGTTGATCGCGACCTTGTCGGCGCCCGCGCGGAGCAGGGTCCTGACGTCGTCCTCCTCCCGGACGCCGCCGCCGACGGTGAGCGGGATGAACACCTGGTCCGCGGTGCGGCCGATCACGTCGAGCGTGGCCTCGCGGCCCTCGATCGTCGCCGTGATGTCGAGGAAGACGAGCTCGTCGGCGCCCTCGGCGTCGTAGCGCGCCGCGAGCTCGACCGGGTCCCCCGCGTCCACGAGGTCGACGAACCGCGTGCCCTTGACCACGCGTCCGGCGTTCACGTCCAGGCAGGGCATGATCCGCTTGGCCAGGCTCACCCGCGGACCACCTCCTCGAGCCGGAGCGTCCCGCTGTACATCGCCTTGCCGACGACGCACGCCTCGACGCCGAGCTCGCGCAACGCCCATACGTCCTCGGCGACGCGGATCCCGCCGCTCGCGATCACCGGCGTCTCGGTCAGCTCGCGCATCCGCTCGTACAACGACAGGTCGGGTCCCTCCATCGTGCCGTCCCGGGCGATCGAGGTGACGATGAACCGAGGCGCTCCCGCGTGGGCGAGGGCCGGGACGGCGTCTTCGAGCCGGGCGCCTTCCTCCCGCCAGCCGTGGGTCCGGACGTGGCCGTCTCGCACGTCGACGCCGACCAAGATGCCGTCGCCCACCTGGTCAACGGCCTCCGCGACGAACCCGGGGTCCAGCGCCGCGACCGTTCCGAGGATCGCCCTGGCGGCCCCGTCCTCCAGCGCGCGCTCGATCGCGTCGAGCGTCCGGATGCCGCCGCCGAGCTGCACGGGGATCGCAACCGTCCGGCAGATCTCGCGCACGACGTCGCGGTTCGAACCCTCTCCCGCGGCGGCATCGAGATCCACGACGTGGAGCCGGCGCGCGCCCTGGGCCTCGAACCGCTGGGCGACCTCAACCGGGTCGTCGTCGTACGCGGTCTCGTGTCCGAAGTCGCCGCGGAACAGCCGGACGACGCGTCCACCTCGAAGGTCGATCGCGGGGATCACGATCATGAAGACACCTCGTTCACGAACGCGGCGTACAGGGCCAACCCCGGTGCGCCCGACTTCTCCGGGTGGAACTGCGTCGCGAAGACGTTGCCGCGCGCGACCGCGGCCGCGAAAGGACGTCCGTGCTCCGCGACCCCGAGGGTCTGCGTCTGCGCGTCCGGCGCGTACGAGTGCACGAAGTAGAAGCGCGTGTCGGGCGGCACGTCGCGCGTGTACGCGTGCTCCGCGGTCCACGCGACGGTGTTCCACCCCATGTGGGGAACCTTCACGTCATCGGGGAGGCGCCGCGAGACGCCCTCGAGCAGCCCGAGCCCCGCGACGTCGGGAGCCTCCTCGCTGCCCTCGAACAGGACCTGCATCCCGACGCAGACCCCGAACACCGCCCGACCGCTCGCGGCGAAGTCCTTCACGACGGCGTCCAGGCCGTGCTCGCGCAGGTTGGCCATGCACGCGCCGAAGTGCCCGACCCCGGGGACGACGAGGCCGTGCGCCTCGAGCGCCTGCTCCGGATCGCTGGTGACGATCGCTGAGCCGCCCACGTGCTCGAGCGCCCTCGCGACGCTGCGCAGGTTGCCCGTCCCGTAGTCGAGGATCGCGATCGTCACAGGGTCCCCTTCGTGCTCGGCACCTCGCCGCCGACGACGCGGACCGCGTCCTGAAGGCACTTCGCGAGGGCCTTGAACTCGGCCTCAACGATGTGGTGCGGGGAGCGTCCCGCCTTCAGGCGGACGTGCAGCGTGATCTCGGCCGCGGTGGCGAACGCGTGGACGAAGTCCTCGGTCAGGCCGGTGTCGTACGTACCGATCGTCTCGGCCGGAACGTCGACCTCGTGCAACACGAACGGCCGTCCCGACAGGTCGAGCGCGACCTCGACGGCCGCCTCGTCCAGAGGCACCGTGATCGAGGCGAACCGGCGGATGCCCCTCTTGTCCCCGAGCGCCTCGCGCAACGCCTGGCCGAGCGCGAGCCCCACGTCCTCGACCGTGTGGTGGCCGTCCACCTCGAGGTCGCCCTTCGCGGTGACGGCCAGGTCGAGCCCGGCGTGCGTGCCGAGCTGCTGCAGCATGTGGTCGAAGAACGGCAGGCCTGTGTCCGCGCTCGCGGCGCCGGACCCGTCGAGGTCCAACTCGACGCGGATGCTCGTCTCCTTCGTGGCACGTTCGACCATGGACGTGCGGCTCATCGCAAGACCTCCTCGAGGGCGGAAAGGAACAGGTCGATCTCTTCCGGCGTACCGGCGGTCACGCGGAGGCATCCGGGCACCACGCGGCCGAAGTCGCGCACCAGCACCCCGCGGTCCAGCAGGTCCTGCCAGACCCGCTCCGTCGGGTGCGGCGTCCGGAACAGCACGAAGTTCGCGTCGGACGCGAAGGCCTCGACGCCGAGCCCGGGCAGAGCCTCGAGGACCCGGTCGCGCTCGGACCGGACGGCGTCGACGATCGCGAGCGCGTCCGTCATGTGGTCGAGCGCCACCAGACCCGCGGCCTGAGTGAGCGCCGACACGTGGTAGGGGAGCCGCACCCGACGGAGATCCTGGATCACCTCGGGAGCGCCGAAGCAGTACCCGATCCGGGCGCCGGCGAGCGCGAACGCCTTCGAGAACGTCCGTACCACGATGACGTTCGGGTGGTCGGCGACCAGACCCAGGGCGCTCTGCCCGCCGAATTCGATGTAGGCCTCGTCCACGACGACGAGCGCCTCGCCTCGCGTCGCGAGCTCGGCGACGATCTCGACCGGCTGCGCGTTCCCGGTCGGGTTGTTCGGTGAGCAGACGAAGACCACATCTGGGTCGTCTTCCAACGCCGAGGTCACCTGCTCGGACCCAAGTCGCCACGGCTGCTCGAGCGCGATGTGCGCGACGTCGCTGCTCGCGACCCACGCCAAGCGCGCGTGGAGCCCGTAGGTCGGATCGAAGACGACGACCCGCCGGCCCGGCCCCGCGTACGCGAGCATGAGCTGCTGGATCACCTCGTTCGAGCCGTTGGCCACCCAGGTGCCCTCGACGCGTTGGCCGTTGACCTCGGCCAGGCGCTCGCGGACCTCGTCGGCATCGCGCTCCGGGTACCGGTTCAGGGGCAGCAGGCGGACGGCCGCGGCAAGGTCCTCGCGGAAGGCCTCGGGCAGGGGGTAGGGGCACTCGTTCGTGTTCAGGCGCGCTCGCACGTCGAGCTGGGGCGC
>DATEDE010000199.1:0-4360 GCA_035286545.1 Actinomycetota bacterium
CGAACAACGCGGTTACGTGCGTCGGGTCCCCGACCCGGAGGACACACGTGCCAAGGTAGTCCGTCTTACCGCGCGCGGGCGCCGGTTCGTCGCCGAGGCTCGCCGAACGGCGGCGGCGGTCGAGTCGCGGACCCGACGCGAACTCGGGAGCCGTCGGTACGAGGCGCTCCGAGACTCTCTCGAGCAGCTGATCGGGGTCCGAGAGGAGATGGTGTCGGAGTGAGCCGGCTCGCATCGGTCGACCCGTCGCGATGGTCCTCGAGGTGCTTGCCGACGCCTGGGCCAAAGCGCGCCCGGGCCCGGGTCGTGGCCGCCGACCCCTAGAGCACACTCACTTCCAGGAGCGTTCCGACCAGGTAGGTGACGCTGGCGGCGGCGGCTCCGATCGAGAGCATCCGCAGGCCGGAGACGATCGCGCCGCGCCCGGTGAGGACGGACATCGCGGCGCCGACGCCGAACAGCGCGATGGCCGACAGGATCGCTGAGGCGACCAACGCGGCAGTGCCGCTCGCCACCAGGAAAGGCAGCAGCGGTACGAACGCGCCCGCCGCGAACATCACGAACGAGGAGCCTGCCGCCGCGAACGGAGAGCCCAGTCCCTCCTTGGGATCCAGTCCGAGCTCCTCGCGCGCGTGCGTGTCGAGGGCGACCTCGGGGTCCTTCATGAGCTCGGTCGCGAGCCGCTCGGCGAGATCGCGCGGCAGGCCCTTGCGAACGTAGAGCTCGGCGAGCTCGAGGCGCTCGGCCTCGGGGTCCGAGCCGATCTCGTGCGCCTCGAGGTGGATCAGGCGCTCGAACACCTCCCGCTGCACGCGGACCGAGACGTACTCGCCCGAAGCCATCGAGAACGCGCCGGCGAGCAGGCCGGCGACGCCGGCCAGGATCACGACCTGGTTGTCGGCGCCTGCGCCCGCGACCCCGAAGATCAACGAGAGGTTCGACACGAGGCCGTCGTTCACCCCGAAGATAGCGGCGCGCAACGCGCCGGACCTGCCTCCCCCGCGTTGCTCGCCGACGATGGGGCCGGGGTGCGGGACGACCCGCCACTGGCGGCCGCGGAGCCGACGGACCGTTGAGGCGAGCAGGTCGACGCGTCGCTTCGTCGCGCGGTCGGCCTCGGACAGACCCGGCCCCTCCGGGTGGGGGTCGGTCACGTTCGGCCGGCCGCGGCGAGCCAGGCGTTCGGGTGGTCGGCGTCAACGACGGGGGTCATCCGATGCTCCGCCCGGGCATCAGCTCTCCTCGCGCCGAAGGCGCGAGGAGAAGCGGGACAGGAGCCCAGCCTCGTCGGCGCCGTCGGCGGACTCCTCCTCAGGTTCGGGCTCGTCCTCGCGGGTGAGCTCACTCTCCACGACCTCGTGCCGCTTGAGGTAGGTGGAGACCGTCGCCTGGATGACGGCCGCCGCTGGGAGCGCCATGAACGCGCCGATCAGACCGCTGATCGCCCCCCCGGCGAGCGCGGCGCCGAAGGCGACGGCGGGGTGAAGCTGCATCGTCCTGGCCGTGATGCGTGGCGCCAGGAAGTAGTTCTCGATCTGCTGGTACACGACCACGAAGATGAGGAAGAACAATGCCGCCCAGGGGTCCTCGAGGAGCGCGACGAGCAGCGGGATCGCCGCAGCGATGTAGGTCCCCACCACCGGGATGAACTGGGAGACGAAGCCCTGCCAGATCGCGAGCGGCACAGCGAACGGCACGCCCAGCGCCTGCAGCACGATGAACGAGAACCCCGCGTTGATAACGGCCAGCAGGAGCCGCGAGTAGAGGTAGCCGCCCGTCTTGTCGATCGCGACGTCCCAGGCTGCGAGGATCTCGCGCTGGCGGCGAGGCGGCAGGAGCGAGCAAACCGCTCGGCGGAACTTCGGGCCCTCGGCTACGAGGTAGAAGGTGAACAGGCCGATCGTGAGGACCTGGAACACCAGGCCGAGCAGCAGTGCCCCGACCGAGGCCACGTTCGTCGCGATCTCGCTGATGTCGGCCTGGGCGCCGGCGACGTCCTCCAGGATCTCCTGGCTGGTCAGCTCGAAGTCGAACCATCGCTCGGTGTATACGCTCGCCTCCTGGAGCCAGTCCGGGACGCGTTGGATCAGCTCCTGCACCTGGTCGATCACGAGCGGGACCATCAGGGCCACCATCACGAGCCCGATCAGTGTCAGGCCGGCCAGCACGGCGGCCGCCGCCCTGCCCCGTCGCCACCCCCGCTTGACCAGCCAGTTGACGGCGGGCTCGAGCGCGAACGAGAGGAACAGCGACGCGACCAGCCACAGGAGCAGGCTCTGCAGCCGGCGGATCAGGTTGAAGGTGGCGTAGGCGGCGAAGACGGCGAGGACGACGGTCAGCAGGAGACGCGGGACCCAGGCGGGGAGGCTCGACTCGTCGCGGGGCGCGGACGAGGCGCCGGGGGCGGAGTCCTCCGGCTCCGGGTGTACCCGCGGATCGCCCGCACCGGCCGGCTCCATCAGGGCAGCGTATCCGCGGCCACCACCGGGCGCCAGCATCGCCGGCGTGGCTAGGATGCCCGTATGCCCGAGGAGGCCAGAGGCAAGAGGGGCAGACCCACCGGGACCCGCAACAAGCCGCAGCGGCCGCGCGATCTCCTGGGACGCCCGCAGGCGTGGGGGGCGCCGAACGCCCTCGAGCTGGAGGACTACGACTCGCTGCCGCTGCAGGAGAACCATCGCCTGGGACGCGAGCACTTCAACGCGGGCAGGTACTTCCCGGCCCACGAGGCCTGGGAGACGGCCTGGAAGCAGGCGCGCGACACCGACGACGCCGAGCTCTTCAAGGGGCTCTCGCAGCTCGGGGCGGGCTACGTCCACCTGTTGCGGGGCAACGCACACGGCGCAGCCCGCCTGCTGCGCCGTGCCGCCGGCCGGCTCGACGCGTACCCGTCCGGGCACCGAGAGGTCGACACGGCGAGGGTAGCGGCGGCAGCCGGCGAGCTCGCCGCGGCCGTCGAGCGGGGAGATGTTCATCCGGGCGAGGGCGCCCGCTTCGACCCGCCCGTCGTGTGAGGGGGAAACGCCCGGTGGTTGACTAGGCTGCCTTCCAAGCGGCACCATGAGCTGGATGGGCGAGGCCGGGGTGACCAATACGCTGGAATGGAAGGGCCGCACGGGCCCGTTCAAGGTTTCCCTGGGGGAGGGGGTATTCCACCCCACGCACACCAGCCGGACCCTCGCCGAGGCGCTCGAGATCGAGCCGGGCGACACCGTGATCGACGTGGGTTGCGGAAGCGGCGTGCTCTCGTTCGTGGCCGCCCGGCTGGGCGCCGGCCGGGTGATCGGCTCGGATCTGTCGAGCGAGGCGATCGTCGTGGCCAGGGAGAACGCCCGGAGCCTGGGCCTGGACGACCGCGTGGAGTTCCGCGTGGGGAACCTGCTCGACCCGGTCCGAGGCGAGAAGGCGAACGTGATCATCGGCGACGTATCGGGGATCCCCGACGAGATCGGGCGTCTCGCGGGCTGGTTCCCCGACGGCCACGCCGGCGGGCCGACAGGCGCCGAGCTGCCCGCGGCCATGCTCGAGAGCATCCGCGAGAACGAGTGCCTGGCGCCCGGCGGGAGCCTCTACCTGCCCACCGGCACGATCCAGGCCGAGAGCAAGATCCTCGAGGTCGCGCGCCGGATCTTCGGCCAGGCTAACCTGCAATCCCTGCTCTCGCGAGAGTTCCCGCTGCCCGAGGTGGTGGCCAGGTCCAAGGCCGTCGCCGAGATGATGCGCGAAGGGGTCCTCGATCTCCGGGAGCGCGGCAGCCGCCTCCTGTGGCGGCTGCAGATCTGGCGCTGCCAGATGCCCCCCGCCGAGGGCGAGCTCACGCCGGCCACCTCGACCTAGTCGGCCGGCCGGACCTCCACCACCGGCTTCACCCAGTAGCCGGCATCTCGCAGGTGCTCGGCCCCGCCGCGGTCAATCGCGAGCACGATGAGGCCGATATCGCACCCGATCGCCTCCAGGACCTTCGCCGCGGCGTGGACCTGATGCCCGGTGGTGGATACGTCCTCGATCAGAGCGACCTGCGCGCCCGCGGAGATGCCGCCCTCGACCTGCGACCGCGTCCCGTACGCCTTGGGCTCCTTGCGCACCACGGCGATCGGCAACCCGGTCTCGAGAGCCACGGCCGCGACCAGCAACGTCGCGGCGCCCTCGGGTGCGGCGAGGTGGGTGATCCCCTGCGGAAGCAGGTCGGCCACCGCGTGTGCCGTCTCCTTGAGCAGGCCCGGGTCGGTGAGGAAGCGGAACTTGTCGAAGTAGACGCTCGAGCGCCTGCCGGAGGAAAGGACGAAGTCCCCGCGCAGCTCGGAGGCCGCGAGGAGCCGCGAGGCGAGGTCGTCGGCCACGGCGCGTAGCATAGGCCCCC
>DATEDE010000200.1:0-3391 GCA_035286545.1 Actinomycetota bacterium
GGCCTTCAAGGTGTCGGCCGCGTCGACCAGGGTCGCCGCCCTCAGCCGGCGGTGGTCCTCCTCGTCGAGCTTGCCGGTGACTAGATCCATGTCCAGCTCACGGATGTCCGAGAGCAGTCGCTCCTTGCGAGCGAGCAGTGCCGACGCTTCGGCCTCTTCTTCCACGGGATCCCTTCGGGTAGCGGGAGACGCGATCAGGTACACGACGAAGAGGAACAGGACGAACGATCCGACCGTGGCGACGAGCATCTAGCTCTCCTCCCGCAGCTCTCGTTCAAGTTGATCGAGGTAGCGCGGTTCGACCTGCGGCGCGCCGTCGGCGGAAGGCGCCAACGCTGTAGGCCGCCACCTCCGGAGGGCGACGACGAGGATCACCGCCCCGACGCCAAGCACGGTGAGTGGTAGCCCCCAGGCGACGAGGTTGAACCCCCGTTTCGGTGGCTCGGCCAGCACGTACTCGCCGTAGTCCACCGCGAACGTCTCGAAAGCCTGCTCAGGCGTCTTGCCTTCACGGTCGACCATGAGGGTCGCTTGATCCCACATGGCCGTGGACACGTCGCACGTCATCGTCTGCTGGCACTGGTAGGCGTCGAGGTTGCAGCCGCACTGACACAGCAACCCTTCGAGCACCTTCTCGAGCTCGGGGCTCACCTGAACCTCGACGGGGGCATGGGGCGCCATGCTGGGATCGTCCCCGACCTGCAGACGCATGCCGTGCATCGGAGCCGCCCCGACCTGCATACGCATGCCCTGCATCGGAGCCGCAGACGCGACCCGCGGCGCGAGCGCGAACAGGAGCGTCCCTACCAGGATCACGACGAGCGCGACGCCACGCGCCCACCTACGCATCGGCGCCGACCGCAACGAGCTCGTCGGTCGCATCGCGCACCTCCTTCGGCTCCTCGCGCCGGCGTCGCTGGGGCCATCCCACTATCACGCCGCCCGCGACGACGATGAGCCCGCCGAGCCAGATCCAGTAGACGCCGGGGTTGATGAGGTAGGAGACCGCCGCGGTCCGTTCCTGGACGTTCGGAGAGGCGAGGATGATGTAGATGTCGGCCATCGGCGTCGACCGGATCCCCACCTCGGTGGATGGCTGCTCCTGGGTCGCGTAGAACGACTTCTCGGACCGAACGGTCCCCAGATCCTTCCCGTCCGCGTCCCGGATCCGGAAGATGCCGATCACGGTCGATCGCTCGGGCGTGTCTTCGGTCAGCATGTCCTCGAACGTCACCGTGTAGCCGCCGACCTGCGACGACTGCCCGACCGCGACCACCGTCAGTCGCTTCTCGATCTTGTAGGAGGCGTTGATCGCCACTCCCGTAAGCAGTACGACGACCCCGAGGTGGATGAGGTAGCCCCCGTAGCGCCGAGGGTTGCGCGAGAACAGGTCCACGAAGGACCGCCCCCAGCCCTCTCCTTTGGTCGCACGACGGGCTCGCAGGCCGCGCCAGAACTCCTGCACGATCGTGGCCGCTACGAAGATCGCGAGTGCGAGGACGATGTCCGCGCCCAGGTGCCGGCCGCGCGACAGGAGCACCAGTCCCGCGGCGCCCACCGCCCCGGCGATCGCGGGAGCCTTGAAGTTGCGACGCAGGTTGCGTGCGGACGCCTTCCGCCAGGCGAGGAGCGGACAGAGTCCCGCGAGCGCCAGCAGCGCGACCGCGAGCGGCGTCATCAATCCTTCGAAGAACGGTCCCGCGACCGAGACCTTCACACCCCGGACCGCCTCGGCGACCAGTGGGAACACGGTCCCCCAGAACACCGTGAAGGCCATCCCCAACAGGATCAGGTTGTTCAACAGGAACGACGATTCGCGAGAGACGATGGCGTCGAACCGGTTGTCACCGCGGAGCTCTGGAAGCCGCCACACGATGAGCGCGCCCGAGCCGACCACGACGATCGCCACCGCGAGGATCAGGAAGGGGCCGATGGTCGACTCGGAGAACGAATGGACCGAGGAGATGACTCCGGATCGAGTCAGGAACGTGCCGAAGATCGAGAGGGCGAACGTCGCCACTATGAGGAACACGTTCCAGACCTTCAGCATCCCCCGCTTCTCCTGGATCATCACCGAGTGCAGGTACGCGGTCCCGGTCAGCCACGGGAGCAGGCTCGCGTTCTCGACCGGATCCCACCCCCAGAAGCCGCCCCAGCCGAGCTCCACGTAGGCCCACCGCGCCCCGAACATGACCCCGACGGTCAGGAGCAACCAGGACCAGAGCGACCACTTCCTGACCGTTCGGATCCAGACGTCTCCGAGCTTGCCGGTCGCGAGCGCTGCGATCGCGAACGCGAACGGCACCGTGAATCCCACGTAGCCGGCGTACAGCGTGATCGGGTGGATCCACTGGCCGTAGTTCTGCAGCAGCGGGTTGAGACCTTGACCGTCCGACGGCGTGACCTCGAGCGCGCTGAAGGGGTTGGAGTAGAACACGACGAGGAAGGTGAAGAAGGCGAGCACCGCGCCGATGACGCTGACGACGTACGGCATCAGGTCTCGGTTCCGGGTTCGGTTCTGGTGGAGGACGACCGCCCCGTACAGGGCGAGCACCCAGGCCCACAGCAGCAGCGAGCCGGCCTGTCCCGCCCAGAACGCGCCCAGCGTGTAGAAGAGCGAGAGGCTGCGGCTGGTGTAGGAGGCGACGTACTCGAGAGAGAAGTCGCGCGTGACCAACGCGTAGAACAGCGCGAACGCCGCGACCGACAGGGCGAGGGCGGCCGCGCGGAGGCCGCCCTCGGCCGTCCGCGTCGCTACCGGCTCGGCGCGCCGGGCGCCCACGAACCCGATCGCCGCGCTCCAGACAGCCGATCCGAGCGCGAGCAGGAGCGCCATCCTTCCTATCCCGATCATCCGAGGACCTCCGTCGCCGTCTCTTGCGATGACCTGGGGCTCAGGCGTTGGTCCGCGACGCCGGACGTCTCATCCCCCGGGGGCCGCGCGCGAGCTCGTGCGATCAGACCCGCGATGACGATCGCGATCAGGACGATCGAGGTGAGCTGGCTCCCCGTCAGGCCGAAGAGCCGTGGCGGATCCGTCCGGAGGAAGTCCGTGAGGACACGGCTCCCCGCGTACCAGAGCGTGAACAGGGCGATCGCCGACCCGACCGCTCGGGGTCGACGCGCGAACCGCAGCAGCACGACCAGGAGCGCCGTCGTCAGCAGCATGTCGTACAGCGCGACCGGATGAACGACCGCGCCGATCGCGGGGACGCCCTCGAGCGGGTGCATCCCGCCCACGTACCTGAACCCCCATGGGAGCGACGTCGTCTTGCCGAGGTGATCTCCCACGATCAGGTCGCTGGATCGGCCGATCGCGATGCCGAGCGCGAGACCCGGCGCCGCCATGTCCAGCATCGGCACGAGCGGCAGGCCCGCTCTCCGGGCAGCG
>DATEDE010000201.1:0-4047 GCA_035286545.1 Actinomycetota bacterium
GCGTCGCGCATGGTGAGCCTGCTCCCGCCGACGGCCCAGAACCTGCTCGGCGACCGGGACCGGACCCGGTACGGCGCTTCGGACACGGGCATCTACTGCTCCGTCGTGACGACCGGAGAGGCTCGGGGGCTCGCCGAGACCTTCGACGCCGCGGGGCTCCGACTCGACGATCGCTCGATCAACAGCAGGTTGGGGTACCTCGTCGAGTCTCCGGACCTCCCGCACGGGGAGGTCTCGATCTACTTCGAGCCCTATCTCCCGGATGACCAGTTCCTGCTCTGCTCCCCCTGCGGGTGAATCGGGATGCGGATCAGGTGCGGGGCAGCTCAACGGCAGGTCCTGCTCGTATCGATCCTCGCGTTCGTGGCTGCGGCCTGCAGTCCCTCATCGGCTCCGGCGACCGCTCCGAGCGAGAGCACTGCGGACACGGGACCCGACACCCAACGCAGCTACGCGCTCGGGGAGTTCCCCCCGTTCCCCGATGGGGCCCTCCCAGGATCGACCGCGGAAGCGCTCCAGGCGGCCCTCGATGCGGCCGTCGAGGACGGCACGTTCATCGGCGTCACCGCCGCGGTGATCGTCGCCGACCGCGGGAGCTGGGCTGGGGCCGCGGGATCCACGGATGGCGTTGCCTTGACCCCGGACTCGGCGACCCCGACGCACAGCTCGGGCAAGACCGTCGTCGCCGCCGAGGTGCTCCGCCTGGCCGAAGAAGGCCTCCTGGACCTCGACGATCCGGCATCAGAGTACCTCCCGCCGGAACTGCGCTTCTACGACGCGAACGGGGCCACGATCCGGCAGGTGCTGGGGATGCGCAGCGGGATCCCGGACCTGAAGGAGTTCACGCCCGATGGAGGGGCCTACCCGGCCGAGCGGGCGTCATCCGTCGTCGACGTGTTCCGGAAGCTGCCCGAACCTGAGCAGCACCCCCCGACCCCGGCCGGGTACGCGAGCACGAACTACGTCCTGCTCGGGGCGATCATCGAGCACGTGAGCGGCAAGCCTCTGGCCGAGGTCCTTCGCTCGGACGTCCTCGACGATCCCGCGCTCGACGGGCTCGTCTACATGGTGGAAGACGCACTGGCCGGCGACGGGTACGGCGTGGAGTCGACGCCGGCGTCGTTGGCCCGATGGGGGTACGAGCTGTACGGGGGTTCCGTGCTCTCCGACGCATCCCTCCGCGAGATGACCGACTTCGGCGGCGAGTGGTACGGGCTGGGTGTCATGGATCTCTCCGGCGAGTACGCCACCCTCGCCGTCGGCCACGAGGGATCGAGCTCGGCCGCGAGCTGCTGCTCCTTGATCCGACTCGTGGCGCTGCCGGAGGAAGGCGTCGTGATCTCGGTCCAGGCCAGCACGGGATCGACGGACGACCCGTACGGCACCTACAACCACGATCTGGTCCGCCTGACGCAGGTCCTGAGGGAAGCGGCTCTGGGATGAACGCTCGGCCCATCAGGCATGGTGAGCCTGCTCCCGGCGACGGCCCGGGACCTCCTCGGCGGCCGGGACCGGACCCGGTACGGCGCGTCGGACGCGGGCATCTACTGCTCCGACGTGACGACCAAGGAGGCTCGCACACTCGCCGAGACCTTCGACGCCGCAGGGATCGCACTCGAGGATCGCTCGCTCTACAGCAGGTTGGGGAACCCCGTGGAGTCTCCGGACCTCCCGCACGGCGAGGTCTCGATCTACTTCGAGCCGTACCTCCCACACGACGAGTTCCTGCTCTGCTCGCCGTGCGGGTGAGTCGAGCGCGCGTCCGCGAAGACGAACGAAGGCGAACCGCGAGGACCACCTGATCCTGCGTCCGCCGGGACCGCCGCTCCGAGCGAGCGCCCTTCCTCTGCCGGCCGCTTGCGAGTAAGAAGAACCGAACACGGAGCCCTCCCTGCGCGTTCATGGAGCGTGATGATCGAGCCAGCGAGCCTGAGCGCCGTGCCCGAGGTCGGCGAGGTCTGGGCGTTCGAGGAGTTCTTCCTCGCCGAGCACAAGCGGCTCTTCCAGGCGCTCTACCTCCTGACCGGCGACCGGTACGAGGCGGACGACCTGGCCCAGGAGGCGCTCCTGCGTGCGTACGAGCGGTGGGACCGGGTCGGCGCGATGGACTCGCCCGCCGGGTACGTGTACCGCACGGCGCTGAACCTGCATCGGAGCCGCCTCCGCACGCTCGTGGTCCGGGCCCGCCGGGTCTTCGCCGACGTTCCGGCCGAGGATCTCAGCACATCCGTGGCGGCGAGCCATGACGTCCGAAGGGCGCTCGCACGGCTTCCCCGCGGCCAACGCGAGGCGCTGATCCTCGTCGAGTGGCTGGGACTCGCCTCCGAGGAGGCCGGCCGGGTGCTCGGCATCGACGCGGCGTCGGTGAGGGGACGCCTCCACCGGGGGCGGGCGTCGCTACGCGACCAGCTAGGAGACCGAGATGAGTGACCTGAGAAGCACCCTTGAGCGAGGCGTCGGAAGTGCCACCCCCCCGCCCGATGGGTTCGAGCGCATGCTGCGCCGCCGCGACCGCAAGCAGCGGAACCAGCGCATCACGGCCGGCACGGTCGGGATCGCGGTATTCGTTGCCGCGGTCTGGATCGTCACGACCGGTGGACCGGTCGATCGCGCACTGACGCCGGGGGGCGGAGGGACCGCGACCGGTCCCACGGTCACGGAACCGACGATCGCGCCCGAAGCTGCAGGCATCGTCGGCCTGCCGGCCCCGGGAGCCGCACCGAGCACGCCGGAGCACGGACGGCTCGTCCTCTACCTCGAGGGCAACGTGAGCGGCCCACCGACCGCGCTCTGGGTGTACGCCGACGGGCGCCTGATCTGGGGCGATGTCTTCGGCTACCTCCCCGAGGGTTCGCCGACCGAGGGGGCCACCGGCTTCGTCGAGCAGCACCTCACGCCCGCAGGGGTCGAGTTCCTGCGGACCCAGGTCATCTCGACCGGGCTCTTCGAGGACGACCTCGCGCTCTTGCGCGGCCCTGGTGATCCTCCCTTCCTCACCATCCGGGTGCGCAACGGCGACCGACTCGTGTGGCTGACGTGGGCCGTGGAAGAGAACTACCGCGTCCCGAAGGACGCGCCGCCGGCGACGCCGGAGCAGGCGAGCGCCCTGGAAGGGATCTATGCACTCCTGACCGATCCGACGTCGTGGCCGGCGAGCGCGTGGGAGGACCAGGATCTCGAGACCTTCGTCCCGTCCAGGTACCAGGTGTCGCTCCGGGACTTCCCCACTCAGGGGCCGGGGCCGGAGGTGTCCGTCGGAGCGCGCGAGTTGGCGCTGCTGCCGGCACCGGCGGTGGACATCCTCCGCCTCGGCACGAGGCTGGACCCGGCGTTCTTCGAGCTGACGACCGACGAGGCCCGTGCGCTGGCCGAGGCCCTCAACGAGGCAGGGCTCGAGCCGTTGGCGATGCCCATGGGAGAGCCTGTGGTGCGGTACGCGCTCGAGGATCCCAATGAGCCCGGGAACTCGCTCTTCGTCTTCTTCGGGCCCGTCCTGCCTCACGGCGACGCGATCTTCCTGGGACCCGGGTGAGCGCGAGCCGGACGCCGCCCGCAGTCAGCGCCGAGCGCGGAAGCCCGTCATGGTGAACCGACTCGATGACAGCGACATCTGACGACGGTTCGTAGGAGAGCTGGGGGAGATGACGGACACACAGATGTCTTCTGGGTGGCGTAAGCCTTCCTGGCCGGTCGGGGGTTCATGAAGCACGATGGCGTCTCATGTGCAGGGTGTGCCCCTGCCGAACCCCGAGGAGATGGAGCTGACCAGGGACGTCGCCGTGCCGTTCGAGGAGTTCTTCGAGCTCGAGCACGCGCGGCTCTTCGGGGCGCTCTCGGTCATGACCGGTGATCGGTTCGAGGCCGAGGAGGTCATGCAGGACGCGTTCCTGAAGCTTTGGGAGCGATGGGACCGGGTCTCGGCGATGGACCAGCCGGTCGGCTTCCTCTATCGCACCGCGATGAACCTGTACCGCAAACGCCTTCGGCGCGCGGGGGTCGCGATGCGGAAGGCAGTCAACCTGGCGCGGCAGGACGACGCGCTCGATG
>DATEDE010000202.1:0-4346 GCA_035286545.1 Actinomycetota bacterium
TTCGTGGTCATCGAGGCCGAGCACCTGTGTATGACGATGCGCGGTGTGAAGAAGCCGGGCTCGCTGACGGTGACCTCGGCAGTCCGAGGCCGCTTCCGTTCGGACGAGAAGACGCGCCAGGAGGCGATCAGCCTCATCGGCAAGTAGTTCGGGAACCGTGTTCACCGAACGGCCGGTCTTTCCTCCTTGGATGGTGAGTGTGGATCGTGCGCCGGCGGGCGTCGAGCGCAGAGAGCTTCTCGAGCGCCTCTATCGAGCGCAGGGCGCGAGGATGTGGACCGCGGTCCTGGCGTTCGCCGGCGATCCGGAGGTGGCGAGCGACGCCGTGGCCGAGACGTTCGCGCAGGCACTGCGCAGGGGAGAGGCGATCCGTGAGCCGGAGCGCTGGCTCTGGCGGACTGTGTTCCGGATCGCCGGCGGTGAGCTCAAGGCCCGCCGTCGGGAGGACCATGTCCTTGTCGAGGGCTCCTACGAGATGGAGGAGCCGGCCCGCGAGCTCGTGGCGGCGCTCGCGCACCTGTCGCCTCGGCAGAGGAGCGCCGTCGTGCTGCATCACGCTGCGGGTTATCCGGTTCGCGAGGTCGCCGCGATCCTCGGGTCGACCCCCGCGGCCGTGAAGGTCCACCTGATGCGTGGCCGCAGGCGGCTCCGCGAGCTGCTCGAGGAGGCGGATGCGGATGGCTGACCTGGACGACCGCTTCGGGTCGCTCTCGAGGGTTCAGGTGCCGGACCTGTGGGCGGACATCGAGGTTCGCGAGATGCGAAGACCGATCGAAGGCCCGCCGCTTGTGCGACGTGCCTCGGTGGCAGCCGTGGCTCTTCTCGTTGCCGCGTTCGGCTTGGGGGCGGTGGTGATCGCCTTCCGGAAGGACCCGTCCCCGGTCAAGCCCGCGACGAGAGTGTCGAACGGCTTGGTGGCCTTCTCAGGTGGCGGTGGCATCTTCGTGGTGTCACCGGATGGAAGCGGGCTACGGCGGCTCGCGGGGATCAGAGGTGAGGACGCGCTCGATGTTCACTGGTCGCCGAACGGCTCGAAGCTAGCGTTCCGCGGTTGGACGAGAGGCGACTACGCGCTCTACATCGTGAACGCGGACGGATCCGGCCTGACCAACGTCACCGGCTCGATGAGCGTGAGCGAGTTCAGCTGGTCGCCGGACGGTTCGATGCTCGCATTCACCGCGTTCCAGAAGGAGAACGACCTCGACATCTTCGTCGTGAACTCGGACGGGACCGGGTTGCGCCCTCTGGTGGAGAGTCCCCTCACCGAGCACCGTCCGCAGTGGTCTCCTGACGGCACGCGGATCGCGTTCGAGCGATGGCCAGTTCGCGACGTGGATCCCGGGACCGCTGACATCTACACGGTCGGACTCGAGGGAGAAGGTGCCGTTCCGCTCATTACGTCCTCCGGGTGGGATGGCGGGGTGTCGTGGTCTCCCGATGGCTCGCTGATCGCGTTCTCGAGCCAACGCGAGGGCAACGAAGAGATCCATGTCGTGAACGTGGACGGATCCGATGAGAGGACGCTTACCGACCTGGGGACCGCCGAGCAGGCCGCTTGGTCGCCGGACGGTGCGAGGGTCTCATTCGTCGCAAACGACGGCCAGCAGTGGGACGTGTGGATCGTGAATGCCGACGGCAGTGGTCTCGCCAGGCTCACTCCCGTCGAGCGTGACGACGGCCCGGCGGTCTGGGCGCCCGACGGGAGCAGGCTCGCGTTTACGGCCAGCAACGTCACCGGTGGTGGTGACAACACTGGGACGTTCGACGTGTACACGATCCGGCCGGACGGGACCGAGGAGAGCCGGCTCACGTTCGGCGGTATGGCGATGGGTTGGGACTTGTCCTGGCAGTTGGTGATGGCGCCCCTCGGGACGGTCGGATCGCTGCCGTCGCCTGAGCTGCCCCCGGCGCCGACGAGCGCCGAGCTGGTCGAGACGTTCAAGGTCGGCGTCGACGTCCGCTCGGTCGTCTACGGCGAGGGAAGCATCTGGGTCGCGGTCTCGAACGCTGACGGGACGGACCAGGGCAGGCAGGATCGTTCGGATCGACCCAGAGTCGCACGAGGTCCAGGCCGACATCCCCGTCGAGGTCATCCCGACGTGGGAGGTCGGCGGTGTCGACGCGGCGGTGATACGGATCGACGCGTGGACGAACGAGGTGGTCGACACCTTCGAGCTCGGAGGCGAGTTCGGCGCGGACCTCACCCTCCTCGACGGCCAGCTCTGGGTACTGGTCTTCGGGGACGAGATGGTGGACCACTCCATGGAGGTGGTCCGCGTCGATCCCGATACGGGCGAGGTTCTGGCGAGGATCCCGCTGACGACGAGCTGGGCGCACACGATCGTCGCCGCGGACGGACGCCTCGTCGTCTACGAAGGCGGCGACAAGGCCGTGAACGTCTGTGGGCACCTGACGTCGATCGACCCGGGCACGAACGGGCTGATCCCGGCCGAGATCCCCTTCAGGTACTCGGAGGGAGGCCCGGTCCTGTGGCGCGGACAGGTCTGGGCCGCGGGGGAGGATGGGTTCGCGCGATTCGACCCCGTCACGGGGGAGGTCCTCGAGGGTTGGCCGGAGCTCGATCCGTCCCGGTTCGCGTTCTGCTGCCTCGAGCAGAACTTCCGGCCCGCGCGGTTCTCGGTGCCGCAGGATGAGCAGATCAGTCGTCCTCACCTCCTCGGGAACGCAGCCTAGTCCGAAGCCTCCGGTGTGGGGCACCTCGCGGGTTCCCTCTGCGCCGTACGATGGGCCGCGTGGGCGGCCCCGTCTGGCGGATCGGCGATCGTGCGTTCGACTGCTCCGAGCGCACGCTCGTCATGGGCATCCTGAACGTCACGCCGGACTCCTTCTCCGACGGCGGCCGGTTCTTCACGCCGGTCTACGCGACGCGGCACGCCGTCCAGATGGCCTCCGACGGCGCGGACGTGATCGACGTGGGCGGCGAATCCACCCGGCCGGGCTCGGACCCGGTGAGCGTCTCGGAGGAGATCGACCGGGTCGCGCCCGTCATCTCGCGCATCCTCGAGGAGGCGCCGGGCGTCGCGGTCTCGGTGGATACGCGCAAGGCGGAGGTGGCCGCGGCCGCGCTCGAGGCCGGCGCCACGATCGTGAACGACGTCTCGGGCGGCGCCGACCCGGCTATGTTCGAGCTCGCGCGCGAACGCGATGCCGCCCTCGTCCTGATGCACATGCGGGGCGAGCCCAAGACGATGCAGGAGGCGCCGCACTACGACGATGTCGTGGCCGAGGTGCACGGGTACCTGCGTGAGCGGGTCGAGGCGGCCGTGTTCGCCGGCATCGACCCCGAGCGCCTGGCGATCGACCCCGGGATCGGGTTCGGCAAGGATCTGGACCACAACCTCACGCTGATCCACCACGTCGACGCGTTGCTCGACCTCGGCCGTCCGCTGCTCGTGGGCCCCTCGCGCAAGCGCTTCATCGGCGCGATCCTGGACCTGCCCGAGGACCAGCGCGACGAGGGCACCGCAGGGGCCGTCGTGTGGATGGTCACTCGCGGCGTCCACGCCGTCCGGGTGCACGACGTGAAGACCACCGTGCGTGCCGTCCGCGTGGTCGACGCCATCGCCCGGGCGGACCGATGAGGCGGGTCCGGGTCTCGGGCGGCGAGCTGGCTGTCGTAGAGGCCGGCGACGAGGAGAACCCTGCGGTCGTCCTGCTCTCGGGCGGGTTCACGTCCTCGCACGTGTGGCGGAACCTCGTGCCGATGCTCGCACCCTGGACGCGGGTGCTCGCGGTGGACCTGCTCGGGTCCGGAGGGTCGGAGTCTCCCGCGTCCGCCGACCTCAGCCTCGGGTCCCACGCCGGGTATGTGCGCGAGCTGCTCGAGCACCTCGGCGTCGAGCGCTTCGCGGTGGTGGGGCACGGGCACGGCGGTGGCGTGGCGCAGCTCGTGGCGCTCGGGGGCGGGGCCGAGGCGATGGTGCTGATCGACTCGGTCGCGTTCGACGCGTGGCCGGCGCCCTCGGTGCGCGAGCTGCGGGGCTCGGAGGTCGACCGCGAAACCGTCGACGCCTGGCTCCGCGCGATGCTCGACCGGGGCATGTCGCACCGCGAGCGGCTGTCCGAGGGCGACCTAGCCGGTTACCTGGAGCCCTTCGCGGGCGCCGACGGGGTCGATCGGTTCGCGCGGGTCCTCGGGTCCTTCGACGGGAGAGGGCTGGTCGGCCTCGAGCCGCGGCTGGCCGAGCTCGAGATCCCTACGCTGGTGCTCTGGGGCGAGGACGACGTGTTCGTCCCGGCGACGTTCGCAGAGGCGTTGGGCGACGCCCTGCCGATGGCGACGATCGCGCTGCTCCCGGACTGCGGCCACTTCCTGCTGGAGGACG
>DATEDE010000203.1:0-2277 GCA_035286545.1 Actinomycetota bacterium
TTCGCGGCCTTGGTGAACGCGTACGTGCGGGCCGCGATCGCCTGGGCCTTGAGCGCGGACATCGGCCACGAGCTCGGCACCTCGCCCAGGCCGTACAGGTAGCCCTGAGGCTGCACGACCAGGATCAGGCGCTCGACGCAATCGTTCGCCCCGCAGTCGTACAGGCCGAACTCGATCCAGCCCCGGTTGTACGTGTGCCCCGCCTCGGGGACCCGCACGCGCGCGCCCGAGGTCTCGAACACCGCGGATATCGGCGAGCTCGGGCCGCCCACGCGGTCCACGACGTCGCCGTTAGCGTCGATGATCCGGTAGTCCGTTCCGGTGGCCGCGACCCTCCAGGTCTCTCCGTCGGGGATCGTGGCCACGACCTCCCCGGTCTTGGGATCGCCCAGACGGATCTCGACGGGTCCGGCTTCGGCCTCCAGCCGCACCGAACCCCGGCCCTGCACGAGGCCGATCCGCAGGGTCTTGGGCGGCGCGCCGTCGGTCCCGACCTTCGTCCCGGTGTAGTAGTGCCTGAGGATCTTCGAGGCGCCCCAGCCGTCCTGCGCGAGGCCGTACGCGCCCCACTGCGACATCCCGAGCCCGTGGCCGAACCCGGCGCCGAACCAGTGGAACTCGTCGTTCGGGCCTCGAGGGACGGCGCTCTCGGGCCCGGCGGCCGCGACCGCGGTCGCGGGGAGCGCGCCGAACGTGAAGGCGAACAGGAAGGCCGGGATCAGGGCTCTACGCATCATCGAGTCGGGCGTTCTCGGGAGGGCCCGCACCGTACCACATCGACCCAGGGAGGCCGGAGGTTGACGCTCGGCCGGGCCTCAGGGCCCCTCGATCCGCTCCCCGACGCCCACCCGTACCCCATCCAAGACGACGTCCGGCCCGACGTAGGCGTCCTGGCCGAGCACGGAGTCGATGAGACGCGCCCACGAGTCGACGAACGCGCCCGGCCCGACGATCGAGCGGCGCACGGTGGCGTTCTGCCCCACGCTCGCGCCCTCGTGCAGCACCGACTCTTCGATCTCGGCACCCTCGCCCACGTACACGCCCGGTCCCAGGACCACGTGCCGGCCTACCGTGGCGCCCCGCCGGACGGAGCCGCCGAGGATGAAGAACGGCGCCGGGTACTCGCGACGGCCCCTCACCTTGCCGTCCAGCAGATCGAAGTGAGCCTGGAGGTACTGCTCGGGCGTGCCGAGGTCCATCCAGTACGCGTCACTGAGGAACCCGTAGAGCGAGCGACCCTGCTCTATCAGGGCGGGGAAGATCTCGCGCTCGATCGAGACGTTGCGTCCCGGCTCCCACCCTGCGAGGGCCGAGGGCTCGAGCACGTACGTGCCCGCGTTGATGTCGCCGGGGATGAGCTCGGCGGGCTTCTCGCGGAAACCGAGCACGCGGCCGTCCGTCTGGGTAGGGACCAGGCCGAACGGGCGGGCGTCCTCGACGTGGTGCAGCGCGATCGTCGCCGTCGCACCTCGGTCGCGGTGCAGTGCGAGCATCGCGGTGAGGTCGAGGTCGGTCAGGATGTCGCCGTTCAGCGCCAGGAACGGCTGATCCGTGTGGAGCGAGCCGAGCGCGTTCACGATCGCACCGCCGGTACCGAGCGGCTCGGTCTCGGTGATCCAGGTGATGATCGGGTCGCCGTGACGTTCCTGGATGAACGCGTGGAACGTCGACTCGAGGTAGCCGCTCGAGAGCACGACCTCGTGGACTCCGTGGCTCGCCAGGTGGTCGAGGACGTGGTCCAGGCTCGGCCGGTCCATCAGCGGGACGAGCGGCTTCGGCCACGTCTCGGTGATCGGGCGCAGGCGGGTGCCCTCACCCCCGACGAGAACGACCGCCTTGATCGCGGGCTCCGCCATCTAGGTGTGAGGTGTCCTCGAGACCAGGAAGATGCCGAGCCCGATCAAGGCCACCCCGACCCAGCGCAACCCGGGCACCGGATCATCCAGCACGAGATGGTCGAACAGCAGGATCAGCACGTACGTCAGGGCGGCGAACGGGTAGGCGAAGGACAACGAGGCCTGCGAGAGCACGAGCAGCCACACCACCGCCGAGATCCCGAACACCGCGAGCCCTATCCACACGTACGGCTCGGCTACCGCGGCGCGCAGGCCGGAGCCGTTCAACCCGAACGATGCGGGCGCGAGCTCCTCGTTCACGTTGTTCATCCCGGCCTTCAGCGCGAGCTGCGCCACAGCGGCCAGGCCGACGGACAGCAGGATCGTGGCGATGAGCATCTTCGGTGGTCCTTTCCTCGTCTGCGTTGCGGCGGAGGGCTCG
>DATEDE010000204.1:0-7063 GCA_035286545.1 Actinomycetota bacterium
CTCGCTGCCGGGTCGCTACCTCGTGCTCGCGCCCGACTCGAACGTCTCGGGCATCAGCCGGCGGCTCCCCGACGCCGAGCGCGGGCGTCTGAAGGCCATCTTCAAGAGGGTCAAGCCCGATCGGCACGGCCTGATCGTGCGCACCGCCGCCGAGGGCGCGAGCGAGGAGGCCCTGACAGAGGACCTGCAGCGGCTGATCGAGGAGTGGGAGGGGATAGAGAAGCGTTCGAAGCGAGCGAAGGCGCCGGCGGTGATCTACGAGGAGCCCGAGCTCACGGTGCGCGTCGTACGTGATCTGTTCACAGATGAGGAGTACCGCGAGCTCGTCACGGACTCGCCGAGAGTCTACGGGCTCGTGGCCGATTACCTTCGCGGCGTCGCCCCCGACCTGCTCCCGAAGGTGCGCCTGCACGAGGGCCCGCTGTCCGCGTTCGAGGAGTTCCACGTCGTCGAGCAGATCCACAAGGGCCTGGACCGCAAGGTCTGGCTCCCCTCGGGGGGCTACCTCGTGATCGACCGCACGGAGGCGCTCACCGTGATCGACGTGAACACCGGCAAGGCGGTGGGCAAGACCAACCTCGAGGAGACGGTCGTGAACACGAACCTCGAGGCCGCGCGCGAGGTCGCGCGCCAGCTTCGCCTGCGGGACATCGGGGGGATGATCGTCATCGACTTCATCGACATGCTCCTCGAGCAGAACAAGAAGCAGGTCATCGACGCCGTGAAGGAGGCCCTGGCGCAGGACAAGTCCCGGAGCCAGGTCTTCGACATCAGCCCCCTCGGCCTTCTCGAGGTGACGCGCAAGCGCGTGTCTGGTGGACTGCTGGAATCGTTCTCGGAGAGCTGCCCCACCTGTGAGGGACGCGGGCTGCTCCTGACCTACGACGTGAACTGACGGGGTGCGGACGGCATAGCTGATCCGCTCCTTGGAGGGAGGAAGGAACCATGTACGCGGTCATCAAGACGGGCGGCAAACAGCAGAAGGTCAAGCCCGGCGACATCATCGAGATCGAGCATCTGTCGGCCGAGGGCGAGACGGTCACGTTCCACCCGCTCCTTGTCGTGGACGACGACGGCAAGACCCATTACGGCAAGGACGCTCAGGGGGCCGTCGTCACGGCCAAGCTCCTGGGGGAGCAGAAGGGCGACAAGGTCTCGGTCTTCAAGTACAAGAACAAGTCCGGCTATGCCCGACGGGCGGGGCACCGACAGCTGCTCACCCTCATCGAGATCGCCGAGGTGAGCCTGGGCACGGGCTCCAAGAGTTCGGCAGCCGGCGGCAGGTCCGCGAAGGCTGAGGAGGCGGCCGAGGCCGAGCCCGCGAAGGCGGCCGAGGCCGAGCCCGCGAAGGCCCCGACCGAAGCCGCCGAGGACTAGCGGGCGGCCCGAGGGCGTCTGGTAGCCTCGAACGCGCTATGGCACACAAGAAGGGCGGCGGCTCCTCACGCAACGGGCGCGACTCCGAGTCCAAGCGGTTGGGCGTGAAGGCCTTCGGCGGCCAGGGGGTCACGTCCGGCGCGATCATCGTCCGCCAGCGAGGGACGAAGATCCACCCGGGTCGCGGCGTCCGTAAGGGTGGGGACGACACGCTCTTCGCGACCCAGTCCGGAGTCGTGAGCTTCCACGAGTCCCGCGGTCGCAAGTTCGCGTCGATCGAGCCTGGCTAGGCCGTACCGGCCGCGGTACGCACCGCGCGCACCCACTCCGTGAGCAGGGCCTTCTTCTCGCGGTTCGTCATGCCGAGGTAGCCGACGTTGTCGCGGCGGGCCCTTCGCTTGGGGTTGCGCAAGGCCGCGAGACCCGCGGGCCGTTGCCTCGTCTGCTGGCCCATCAGTACGCCCAGGGGCGGGGGCTGGACGAAGTAGAACGCGGTGCGCCGAACGGCCGTCTCGGACCCGTGGATCACCAACAGGACCGGGGTGCCGTGCAGCCGTCGCACCTTCGAGATCGAGGCGAGCGGGATCCGGACGAGGGGGTGCGGCTGCTCGGCAGGCGAGAAGGACAGGGCGTCGTCCTCGAGCGTGAGCGTGCCCTTCACGTCATCCGGCGCCGCCTGCGGCCCCAGCTCGACGGCCCACGCGGTCACCGGTATCGGCATGTGACCATGATGCCGCGCCGGGCCCGCTTCGTGCGAGCATCTGATTGATGGCGTTCGTCGACGAGGTGACGGTGTTCGCGCGCGCGGGCCGCGGAGGTGACGGCTCCGCGTCGGTCCTGCGCGAGCCCTACACGCCCCGGGGAGGTCCCGACGGCGGCGACGGGGGTCGCGGAGGAGACGTCGTGTTCGAGGTCTCGACCGGACTGCGCGACCTATCCGCCCTCGCCGACCGCCCCCACCCCAGGGCTGCGAACGGAGGCAACGGGGGCAAGCGGAACCGCACGGGTGCTGCCGGCGAGGACCTCGTGATCGCGGTGCCCGACGGTACCCGGGTCGAGGACGGGGAGGGGTTCCTGGCGGACCTGGTGGGAGTGGGCACGCGTGCCGTCGTCGCCCGTGGGGGTCGAGGCGGCCGCGGGAGCTCGGCGATCGCCTCGCCGAAGGACAGGGTGCCACGCGTCGCCGAGGCGGGCGAACCGGGGGAGGAGAAGCGACTGCGGGTCGAGCTCCGTACGGTCGCCGACCTCGGCCTGGTCGGTCTGCCGAACGCCGGGAAGTCGACGCTCCTGGCGGCGCTGACGGCGGCCCGCCCCAAGATCGCCGACTACCCGTTCACGACCCTCACACCGAACCTCGGTGTGGCCGACCTCGGCGACGAGCGGTTCGTCGTCGCTGATATCCCGGGCCTCGTGGAGGGCGCGCACGAAGGCCGGGGGCTCGGTCATCGGTTCCTCCGACATGTGAGTCGCTGTCGAGCCCTCGCGCTGGCGGTGGATCTCTCGGCGCCAGATCCCGGCGCCGACCTAGCCACGGTGCGCTCCGAGCTCGAGGCCTACGACTCTGCGCTGGCGGCCCGCCCGTACCTCGTGATCGGGACGAAGGCCGACCTCGTCCCCGACGCCGACGCGCAAGCAGTGCTGGGCGCCGGCGCGATCGCCGTCTCGGCTGTGACCGGAGAAGGCCTGGGTCCCCTCCGCGAGCGCTTGCAGCGCCTGGCGGCCGAGGCCGCCTCCACGACGGAGGAGAGCCGTCCCTTCGTGGTGCTCCGGCCGGCCCGTCCTCGCTTCGTCGTCAGGCGCGAGGGAGAACGGTTCCGCGTGATAGGGCGCGGGGTCGAGCGGTGGGTATCGGAGACCGACCTCGAGGACCCAGCCAAGGTCCGACGCCTGCAGCGGCGCCTGGTCCGCGAGGGCGTGGAGCGCCAGCTCGTCGCGGCGGGCGCGGGTCGCGGCGACGAGGTCGTGATCGGCGACGTGTCGTTCGAGTTCATCCCGGAGCGGGGCGCCGATGGGGCGACGTGAGGAGCTGCTGAGGACCGAGGCCGAAGGCTGGGAGGACCTGAACTCGCTGATCGCCCGAGCGAACCCGGAGGCCCTCGAGAGCCCGGGACCGAACGCCGAGGGCTGGGCCGTTCGTGACCTGATGTGGCACGTCGCGTACTGGTGCCACGACACCGCTCAGGCTTTCGGGCGGATGCGGGATGGGATCTTCGACGCCGCGGCCGAACCCGACGGCCCCACGCAGATCGACCCGATCAACGACGCCCAGCTCGAGCTCTCACGCGGCATGGCCCTCGACGAGGTGCGGCGTGAGTGGTTCCGGGCGCGCGCGGAGATGCTCGAGCGCTTCGGCGAGCTTGCCGAGCTCACGCCCGAGGCCGACCAGTGGTTCGACGAGACCGGGCCTCTGCACTACGCCAAGCACCTGCCCGACCTGCGGACGTCGCTCGGATCGGAGCGCTGAGCGTGCCTGGAAATCCCGGACCCCGGCCACCCCGGCCGTAGGATTGCCCGCATGGGACGGCGCCTTGGCGTCATGGGCGGAACCTTCGACCCGATCCACTACGGGCACCTCGTTACGGCCGAGGAGGCCCTGGTGCAGTTCGGCCTGGACGCGGTGGTCTTCGTCCCCACCGGTCGCCCGTGGATGAAGCGGGAGCGCGAGGTCTCCCCTGCCGAGGACCGCTACCTCATGACCGTGATCGCGACCGCCAGCAACCCCCGGTTCCAGGTATCGAGGATCGACGTCGACCGGGAGGGACAGACCTACACCGTCGACACGCTGCGCGGGCTCGCCGCCGAGAACCCGGATGCGGAGCTCTACTTCATCACCGGGGCCGATGCCATGCTCGAGATCTTGGAGTGGAAGGACCCCGAGGAGATCCTGACGCTCGCGCACTTCATAGCCGCTACCCGCCCCGGCTACGACCTCGCCCGGTTCGACTCCACGACCACCGCAGGTCACGCCAACGTGAGCCTGATGAGCATCCCCGCGCTCGCGATCAGCTCAACCGACGTGCGCGAGCGGATCCGCGACGGCCGACCGATCCGCTACCTCGTGCCCGAGGGCGTGAAGAGCTACGTGGAGAAGGCAGGGCTCTACCGGTGAACCGGCGCCTGTTGGGGCTCGCGCTCGTCGGGGTGCTCGCGGTCGTCTCTACCGCCGTACTGGTCGCCTCGCGCGACCGGGCGCCGACGGCTACCCGTCCCGTCCCGCCGGAGGCCTCGGGGCTCACCCTGCTGGTGGTCATCACGGAGCAGAGCCCGCTCGCCGCTGTGGTCGGAAGCACAGGCTTCGGTGACCCCGGGACGCTGATCCTGCCGCTGGAGACCATCGTGACCGTCCCCGGCCAGGGCGAGGCGACCGTGGGCGAGGCCCTGGAGCTACCGCCGCGCCAGGCGGCAACCGCCGCCTCCAACCTCCTGGGGTTCTGGGTCGACCATACGGCGCGGATCGGGCACCTGCGCCTCGCCGCCCTGGTGGACCGGGCCGGCGGGATCGAGGTTGGCGGCCAGACGCGCTCGGGCGCGGAGGTGGACGAGCTGCTGGCCGAGCCCGGTGCGGGACGCACCACCGCGCTGCAGGTGGTCCTCGAAGGGCTCGCCGGCTCCGGGGTCGAGTGGACGGCCGAGGATCTGTTCGAGTCATCCGATCCCGAGGCCGTCCTCGGGCTGCTGAACGCGGCCGCCGGAGGACCGGTGGCGGTTCTGCCCGCCGAGGAGGTAGCGAGCGGCGTCTTCCAGAGCTCACCCGAGGTCGTGAGTGCGGCTCTCGTCCAGGCGTTCGGCGGTCCGGCGCAGGAGGCCGTGCCGGTGATCGTCCTGAACGGCAACGGGGTGCCGGGCATAGGCGAGCTCGTGGCCGAGAAGATCCTGCCTGGTGGCTTCCGGGTGGCCATCTCCGAGAACGCCTCCACCTTCGACCACGACGAGACCCTCGTCGTCGTGGGGTCCTCCAACGACGTCGACCTCGCCGAGCGTGTGCGAGACTTGCTGGGTGTGGGCAGCGTCTCCGTCTCGGTAGGCTCGGGGATCGCGCCCGTGACCGTGGTGGTAGGGAAGGACTTCATCGGTTGAAGACGCACCTGGGGCGGCGTGCCGGCTAGCGGGGGCAGGGCCGGAAGCCGCGAGATCGCCGTCACCGCGGCACGCGCCGCGGCCGACAAGCAGGCCGTCGACGTCACGATCTTGGACGTCTCGGGTCTGATCGTGATCACCGACTACTTCGTGATCTGCTCGGGTGCGAGCGACCGGCAGGTCAAGACGATCGTGGAGGAGATCGAGAAGGCCGTCCGGGGCATCGGTGAGAAGCCGGTGCGGCGCGAGGGCGAGTCCGATTCCACGTGGGTGCTCCTGGACTACATAGATGTCGTGGTTCACGTGTTCGCGCAGGAGGAGAGGGAGTACTACGACCTCGAACGCCTGTGGCGCGACGCCCCTCGGTTGACCTGGAGCGGCGCGGAGCGCGCCGCGGCCGGTTCGCTAGACTGACCGCCCGCGGGCCCATAGCTCAGCTGGTAGAGCGCTTGGCTGGCAGCCAAGAGGTCTGGGGTTCGAGTCCCCATGGGTCCACCAGTTGGTCGATCACATGGTCCCTACTCGCTCCCTCCGTGAGGCCAGGACCGCGCCGACGATCACGAGCCCCACGCCGACGATGGCGGCGAGCGCCACCTCCTCGTCGCGGACCACGATCCCGAGGAAGGTGGCGACCACAGGGATCAGGTAGATCGAAAACGCGGCCCTCGTCGAGCCGGCCCGCGCGACGAGGCTGCCCATCAGGACGAAGGCGAGTCCCGTCCCCATCACGCCGAGGATCGCGGTCGAGCCCAGGGCCGACCACGCGAACGAGGAACCACGAACGGACGCGAGCCCGAACGGAGCCGTCCACACCGCTGCCAGCGCCAGCATCCGGGCCATCACCGGGAGCGCCCCGTACCGCTGCTGGAGGGGGGTGGCGATCACGATCGCGAGCCCGTAGCACAGGTCGGCCACCAGGATCATCGCCACTCCGATCGCGCCCGTATCGCCCTGACCGAACTCGGGCACCGAGATCAGCGCGATCCCGGCGAAGCCCAGGCCGAGCCCGACGAGCTGTGTCCGTCCAGGTAGCGCCCGAAGCATCAGGGCGCCGATCGCGGCCGCGATCACCGGTACGGCCCCGTTCAGCATCCCTGCCACGGCGGACGACACGTGCTGTTGAGCCAGAGGGAACAGCGTGAACGGTACCGCGACCCACAGCACGGACAGGGCGAGGACCCTCGGCATGTCCTGGCGAGCGATCCTCCTGCGGGCGCCCCGGAAGAGCCACAGCGTCGCCGCCCCGAACGACACCCGGAGCCAGGTGATCAGCCCCGGCTCGAACGAGCCCAGAGCTTCGGCGATGAAGAGGAACGACGAGCCCCAGATCGCCCCGATGGACAGGAACAGCGCCCAGTCACCCGGCGTGAACGCCTGGCGGTTCGAGCCGTGCGAGGTGGAGAGGATCCGCCGTGAGCCCGCTCCCTCCCGTTCGCGCATCGAGCAAGACTACGGGCTGCCGCACACGAGGCGAGCCGCATCAAGCTCGGCTAGGGGCACGAGGCTAGACTCGGCGGCGATGCGGATCCTCGTGGTGGGTTCGGGCGGAGTGGGGTCGGCGTTCGCGCCGATCGCGGCCAGGCGGGGGTTCTACGAGCACATCGTGTTC
>DATEDE010000205.1:0-4198 GCA_035286545.1 Actinomycetota bacterium
TTCCGTCGGTGCTGGCGCACCGCGTGATCGCGACCGCCGACGCCGTGATGGGCGGCCGGAGCCCCGAGGCCCTCCTCGGCGAACTCATGGCCGAGGTACCGGTCCCCGTCTCCGGGACGGCCTAGCCGTGCCCTCGGGCCGAGGGGTCCTGGTATCCGCTACCGGCATCGCCGTGTGGGCGGCCGCTCGGCTCCTTGGTTCCACCACGCTGCACATGGTCGCGGTCGGGATCGTCATGCTGCCGTTCGCCGCCGCCCTGTTCGCACGGTGGAGCCGTCAGCGCTTGCGCATCCGCCGGCGTCTATCGGAGGCTCGCGTCCAGCCTGGCCAACGCGTGCACGTCGAGCTCGAGGTGGAGAACCAGACCCCGACCCAGACCTCGTTCCTGCTCGTCGAGGACCGGCTGCCCCCGCAGCTGGGCCGGTCCGCGCGGCTGGTGATCGCCTCGCTGCGCCCGAAGGCCCGCAAGCGTGTCCGCTACTCGATCACTCCCCACCAGCGTGGGCGATACGTGCTAGGGCCACTCACGGTGGATATGTCCGACCCCTTCGCGTTGACGAAGCTGCGGGTCGAGTTCGACGAGCGGGAGGAGCTCGTCGTCACGCCCGAGGTCGAGCCGCTCGGCGGTGGTCCTGACTCGCCCTTCGGGGTGGCGAGCGGCTTCGCCCTGGCCAAGCACCTGTTCCGCACGGGGGACGAGTTCTACACGATGCGCCCGTACGTCGAGGGGGACGACCTGCGCCGGATCCACTGGCCCAGCGTGGCGCGCAGCGGCGAGCTCATGATCCGTCAGGACGAGTCGACCCGCCGCTCCACCGCGGTGCTGTTCGCGGACACCCGCGACTCGGCCGTCGGCCAGTCCCACACGCCATGCTTCGAGAAGGTGGTTTCGGCTACCGCCTCCCTCGGCATCCTCCTCGTCCGGTACGGCTTCTCGCTCAAGCTCGCCACCACGCAGATGCCGCCCCAGCGCGTGGGCGAGGAGGCGCTTCTCGACGCCCTCGCGGGCGTGAGTCATCAATCGTCCCGGGCGCTGTCGACGGGGCTCAACCGGCTTCGGATGGTGGCCGCGAGCGACACCACCCTCGTGGTGGTCGGCGCGCCGCCCGCCCCGACCGAGCTCCCCTCGTGGATCCGAGCCGGGGCGATGTTCGGGCCGAAGGTCGGGGTATTCGTATATCCCACCGACCCCGAGACGCTACCGGTGGATAGGCGCGCCCAACTGGAGGGCCGCGCCTCGCAGGCTCGCACGTCCCTATCCAGGTCCGGTTGGGAGGTCGTCGTCCTCCCACCGGCGCGGAGGTTGAAGGACGCATGGCACGCGGAACGGACCAAACCTCTGGTCGTCAGAGGCTCCTAGGCCTCGCCGCTGTCGCCGGCCTTGCCGCGGCGACGGCGTTCGCGTTCGGCCGGGTGTTCGCGGGGCGCCTGCCGACCTGGCAGCTCGTCGTCGCCGCACTCGCCTCCGTGGGTGTAGCCGCCCTGTTCGAACGCCAGGGCCTGTTCCTCGCCACGATCGCGAGCTTCGTGGGCCTGGCGCTCGCCATCACCCTGATCGTGCTGCCTCAGACGGCTTGGTACGGGCTGCCCTCGATGCGCACGGTGCGCGCCCTCGGCCGCTCTCTGGAGTTCGTCGGTCAGCAGGCGCGGCTCCGCGTCGCCCCGACCCCCCCGCTTCCACCCCTGATGCTGGCAGCGCTGACGGCCGTGTGGACGGCGTCGTTCTCGGCCCACGCCCTGGCGATCCGGGCGGGCAGCCCGCTCCTGGCGGTGCTGCCGATGGCGGCACTCGTGGGGTTCGCCGACACGGTGCTCGAGGACGGCGCGAGGCCGGTCTACGCGGTGACCTTCCTAGCGGCGGCCCTCGCGGTGGTGTTCTCGGACGGGCTGCGACGGATCCGCCAGTGGGGCCCGGTGTGGTCGCCAACTCGTTCGAGCCGGATACGCGCCTCCGTGAAGGGATCGCGCGCCGTCGCCGGGATCGTGATCGTGCTGGCGATCCTGGTCCCAGGGATCCTCCCGGGCTTCCGGGCGGGCGCCCTCGTGGACTTCTCCACCCGGGGCGGCGACGGGATCGATCTCGACCCGTTCGTGTCGATCCACGCCCAGCTGGACGAACAGGTCCCGGTCGACCTGTTCCGGGTGCGCGCCGAGGAGCCGTCGTACTGGCGCCTGTACTCGTTGGACATGTTCGACGGCGCCACCTGGACGAGCAGCAACCCTCGGGCCGAAGGGAACGGTCGGGTCCTGACGACGCCGATCGTCCTTCCCGTCGCGGATGACATCCCGCAGGAAGCGCCGCGGCTGGCCCAGACGTTCACCATCCTGCGCGATATCGACAATAGGTGGCTTCCCATGGCTCACCCGGCCGAAGCCCTCACGACCGGGTTCGGCGACGTGATCTACGACCCGATCCTTTCGCAGGTGCTCTTGGACGGCGGGCTCGACGAGGGGCTCGAGTACGCCGTCACTTCACGGCTGGTGAACCCAATGCCCGAGGAGCTCGACGAAGTGATCCACCTAACGCCCGTGCAATACGGCCGCTACACAGATGTCTCCGGCTCGGTCGACCCTCGGGTGGAAGAGCTGGCCCGGCGCTGGTCGCGCGACGAGGACACCGCGTACCGCAAGGTCCTAGCGATACAGGATCACTTCACCGACGGATCGTTCGACTACAGCACCGACGTCGAGCCTGTAGGCGATGCCGACGCCCTGCTCGAGTTCCTCACGCTCACCCGTCGTGGGTTCTGCCAGCAGTTCGCGACCACGATGGCGATCATGGTGCGCGAGCTCGGATACCCGGCTCGCGTGGCCGTGGGCTACAGGAGCGGGACCTTCAACGATGGCGTGTTCAACGTCCAGACCAAGGACGCGCATGCCTGGGTGGAGGTCTTCTTCCCGGGCTTCGGGTGGCTCCCCTTCGAGCCGACCCCCACCCGCCCGAACCCGATCGCCGAGCCCGGGACCTACCTGGACCCCACGGCCCCGACCGGCGGGGGATCCCAGGTGGGAGGCGAGCAGAACCAGGCCGTTCTACGCGCTGGAGGCGGGGCCTATTGCCAGGAGGTACGGCCGCTGCCCGGCCAGCTGTGCCAGCTGGAGCAGCTCCGACCGGCGCGCGGACGCCCGCGCGGCGTGCCCCCGGGGCTGGACGGCCTCGGCGAGGGCGCGGAGGCAGAACCCGGCTACTCGGTCCCGTACCGGTGGATCTTCCTCGGGCTCCTCGCTGCGCTCGGCGCGCTCCTGGTACTGGTCCCTATCGTGAAGTCGGCCTGGCGCCGGGCGCTCCTGCGACGTCCCGGGCAGCCGCGAGCACGGGTGCTCGCCGCGTACCGCGTGTTCGACAGCGAGGCGTCCGACCTGGGGATGGGGCGCCGGGACGGCGAGACGCTGGAGGAGCACCGGGCACGCCTAGCGGCTACCGTGGCGTTCTCCGACGGCCACCTGGGTCGGCTGACCTCGGCGACGGCTCGGGCGGCCTACTCGGCCGAAGAGCCCACGCCTCAGGAGGCCCGGGAGGCCGCCCAGGAGGCGCGCCGGGCTATCCGGGACCTGCGCAGGGATGCGGGGTGGCTCCGGCGTGCCGTGGGGAACTACCGACCGGGGATCTGAACCATCGGTCAGGTCCCGGTCTGCGTGTGGGCAGCCGCCTCGCGCAGGGCCCGCACGAACCGGTCCCGGTCATCCTTGAACTGGCCCACCTTGACCTCGACGCCGGTCGCGATGTCGTCGATCGCCACGAAGAACGCCAGCTGGCCCTCGCGCAACGCGTCGATGATCTCGCCGCTGCGGCGCGCGATCTTGAAGATGCTCACCCCGTCGGTGATCAGCTGGACCTCAGACAGCTGCTTGTCGAGCTTCGCACGACGGTTCAGGTAGTCCCAAGCCCGGCGGACGCGCTGAAGCGACATCCCGTTGTCCAGCAACGACTTCACGACCTTCAGCGCGACCAGGTCACGGAACGAGTACAGGCGCGGCACGCCGGGCCGCCCACCGGTGGACTGAACCGATGGTTTCACCAGGCCGACCTGGTCCCAGTAGCGGAGCTGACGAGGGGAGCAACCCGTGAACTTCGTGGCCTGATGTGCGGTGAATCCCTCCATAGGAACGCGCGCCCTCCGAGACGTTCTCCCTCACGACACCAACGCGGTTCCGTCGGCGTGTCGAGGGGAAGTCTCGACGTTCGGTCGACGGCCAA
>DATEDE010000206.1:0-3296 GCA_035286545.1 Actinomycetota bacterium
CCGCGCTCGAGGATCACGCGGAGCGGGCGTTGCACGCGGCGATCGCGATGCAGAAACGCCTCCACGATCTCGCCGGCGGGATCCTCACCCTGCGGATCGGCGTCAACACGGGCGAGGTGGTCGCCGGCAGGCCGCGAGAAGGCAGTTCCTTCGTTACCGGCGATCCGGTCAACGTCGCGGCGCGGTTGGAGCAGGCGGCCGAGCCGGGCGAGATCCTCGTCGGTGAGCGCACGGTTGCCCTCGTGCGAGGGGCATTCGAGTTCGCTGAGCTCCGATCGATCGAGGCCAAGGGGAAACCGGGGGGCGTCGAGTGCCGTCGGCTCCTGCGGGCGTTGTCCCTCATGCGGCCGCGAGGCGTTCTCGGCCTCCACCGAGCCTTCGTCGGACGCGACGAGGAGCTGGAGATCCTCGAACGCACCTACCAGGAGGTGCTGGAGCGCGGCGAGCCCGGCTTGGTGACGATCCTCGGGGATGCCGGCGTCGGCAAGACCAGGCTCGTTCGCGAGTTCTGGGAGTGGCTCGGCGACCGATCACCCGAGCCGCATCGAAGGACCGGACGGTGCCTGTCCTACGGCGAAGGCGTCACCTATTGGCCACTGGGCGAGGTGCTGAAGGAGCAGCTCGGGCTCTCCGAGACCGATCCGTCGGCGACGATCTTCGCCGCGCTCGGGTCACGCGAGATCCTGGGCCTCACGCTCGGCCTGGACGTGACGCACGGCCTTCACCCGCTCGCCGCACGGGACCGATTCCAGGACGCGTGGGTCGCGTTCCTCGAGGAGATAGCAGCTGGATGCCCCCTCGTGATGCTCATCGAAGACATCCATTGGGCGGAGGACCTCCTGCTCGACCTCCTGGAGCGGCTCGTGGCCGACACGCGCGCGCCTGTGCTCGTGCTGGCGACGGCTCGCCCCGAGTTGCTCGAGACCCGGCCGGGGTGGGGCGCTCGCTCGCGGGGCGCGACCGTGGCGCTCGACGCGCTTTCGGCCGACGATTCGGTGCGCATGCTGGACGAGCTCCTCGGGGGTGCCCTCCCGCCGGGTCTCGGCGAGGTCGTCGTGGAGCGCGCGGAGGGGAACCCGTTCTTCGTCGAGGAGGTGCTTGGGACCCTCATCGACCTGGGGCTGCTGATCCGCGAGGGCGACGGGTGGACGTTGGCGGATCTGCCGCCCGACTTCTCCGTTCCGGACACCGTGCAAGCGGTCGTCGCAGCCCGGGTCGATCTGTTGGAGGCGGCGGACAAGCAGGGGCTCCAGGCGGCGTCGGTGATCGGACGGATCTTCTGGGCAAGCCCCGTATACGAGTTGGTCGAAGGAGAGCCGGACCTGCGCGCCATCGAGGAACGCGACTTCATCCGGCGCCGGTCCGGCTCCTCGATCGCGGGGGACCGCGAGTACGCCATCAAGCATGCGGTGACGCGCGAGGTCGCCTACGCTGGTCTGCCGAAGGCGAGGCGATCGCAGATGCACGCGGCCTTCGCTCGCTGGCTCGAGCGGACCGGGCAGGGTCGAGACGAGTTCGCGTCCCTGCTCGCCCACCACTACGCGGAGGCGGTCCGACCCGAGGACGTGGACCTCGCGTGGGCCGGCCGAGAGCGGGAACTCCCCGAGCTGCGCGAGCGCGCCGTTCGGTGGCTCCGTCAGGCCGCCGACCTGGCGGTCGGTCGCATGGAGATCGACGACGGCCTGGTGCTGCTCCATCGCGCGATCGATCTGGAGGCCGACCCCGAGCGGCTCGCTAGCCTGTGGCACGCGGTGGGCCGCACGAACATCCTCAAGTACGACGGCGAGGCATTCTGGACGGCGATGCAGGCCTCGCTGGACGCATCACCCGAGTCGCCGAACGTGGCGGACGTCTACGCCGATCTGGCGTTCCAGACGTCCCTTCGCAGTGGGATGTGGCAGCGTCGCCCCGACTCCGCGCTGGTGGAGGGTTGGATCGATCGGACGCTCGAACTCGCATCGCCGGGATCGCCTGCGCGTGCGAAGGCGCTGCTGGCCCGCGTCAACATCGATCCCGCCGGCTCGGGCGCGTCTGCGCAGGAGGCGCTCGAGATCGCCGAGGACCTGGGGGACCTCGAGCTTCGATCGTTCGCCTTCGACGCGCTCGCGGCTGTTTCCATGGCCAACGGCGCCTACGAGGAGGCCCACGAGTGGGCGAGTATGCGGGTGGCCCTGGTGCCCGAGCTGACCGACCCGGATCACATCTCGCTCGCGTACGGGTACAGCGTCAGCGCCTACATCAACGCCGGGAGGCTCGACGAGGCCGGCGCACTGGTGGAGCGACAGGACTCTGTGACGAAGACGATGTCGCCGCATCATCGGCTCCACGTGGCGCACCAACGCACCGAGATCGAGGCGGCAGCGGGCCGATGGGATGCGGTCGCCGGGTTGACGCCGATGGTCGAAGAGGCGGTCGCCGCTAACGCAGCCACGCCGTGCGCCCTCGAGTTACTCGCCCTGCTCTCGTGCGCCCTCGCCCACGTGTATCTCGGGAACGATACCGAGGCACGGCGACTGGAACAGGCGGCGGCGGACCTCGGCAAGGAGGGCTTCATGCTTCGGCTCAGCATCGACATGCAGGTCGCGATCGAGCGTGGGGACCAGGTCGAGATCGAGCGCATCCTCGAGGCCATGGGGCCGGGGGAACTCGACGACGTCGAGGGCCTCATCGCACGGCTCGACGGACTCGTCGCGCTCGGGCGACGAGCCGACATCGAGGCGGAGGCGCCCGCCTTGGTGATCCCGGGGTCCTACGTGGAGCCGTTCGCGCTCCGTGCGTTGGGGTCGGCTCGGGACGATGATGAGACGGTCCGTCAGGCCGTTGCTCGGTTCGAGGCGATGGGCCTTTCGTGGCACGCGGCCCAGACCGAGTCGTGGCTGGGCCGCTCGTAGGAGCGCCATATGGAGCAAGGATCTGCTCCGAGAGGCGCCACGTTCCTCTCGGAAGTCGTTGCAGGGCAGGTGTGGGTACTACCCTCCTTAACCTGTGGGTACTCCTTCAAGGGACGCCGATTCCCGCAGGTCAGCGAGTTCTGAGAACACCCCTTATCGACTCACTCAACCACTACTCACGTGTCGCGGCCTGCAACCACGAGACCTGCGCGCCAGCCGGGTGCCCGACCTCGGCGTGGCGGCTCGATCCTGCCCGCGTCGATACCCGCGCTCGCGAGCAACCATGAGATCACCGAGTTCGAGTTCCACATCTCACCCGTGTGGCGTTCGTCTCGTCCCCAGACGAGGGGTGGGACGGTCGGCACCAGATAGAGGATCTTCGTGGCGCGGGCGAGATCGTTCGTG
>DATEDE010000207.1:0-2205 GCA_035286545.1 Actinomycetota bacterium
CGGACCTCGTGCGCCTTGTCCTGGGGCAGGACCTCGGCCATGACCCGGTCGACGCCGACCTCGCGAGCGATGGCGTCCGCCGTCCGCGGATTGTCGCCGGTGATCATCGCGACCTCGATCCCGAGGTCCCTCAGCCGGGCGATGACCCGCGCCGAGTCTTCCTTCACCGTGTCGGCGCAGGCGGCGAGGCCGGCCGGACGACCGTCGACCGCGACGTACATCGGCGTTTCGCCCGCGCCGGCCAGCGTGTCGGCGGTTGAGCGGAGCGAGGTGACGTCGATGCCTCGGTCGCGCATCAGCTTCTCGTTCCCGAGCAGGACGCTCCGGCCCTCGACCCGGGCCTCGACGCCGTGCCCGGGAACGGCCCGGAAGTCCTCCGCCTCGGCGAGCTCGAGCCCACGAGCCTTCGCGCCCTGAACTATCGCCTCGGCGAGTGGGTGCTCGGAGCTCCGCTCGACGGAGGCGGCCAGGCGCAGGACCTCGTCCTCCGCCATGCCGTCCGCGAAGACGTCGGTGAGCGACGGCTTGCCCACGGTGATCGTCCCCGTCTTGTCGAGCACGATCGCGTCCACGCGCTCGGCGGTCTGCAGCGCGTCGCCCGAGCGGATCAAGATGCCGTTCTGCGCTCCCTTGCCGATCCCGACGGTGAGCGATGTCGGCGTGGCCAGGCCCAGGGCGCACGGGCAGGCGATGATCAGGACGGTCACGAGCGCGATGACCGCGTAGGCGGCCGCCGGCATGGGGCCGAAGTCGTACCAGATGATGAACGCGAGGACGCCCAGGATCATCACGGCCGGGACGAAGTAGCCGGAGACCTTGTCGACGGTCCGTTGGATCGGCGCCTTGGAGCCCTGGGCGTCCTGGACCATCCGGATGATGTTGGCCAGCGCGGTGTCCTTGCCGACCTTCGTCGCGCGGAACCGGAACGAGCCGGTCTTGTTCAGCGTGGCGCCGATGACCCCGTCACCGGCGACCTTCTCGGCGGGGATCGACTCGCCGGTGATCATGGACTCGTCGACCGCCGATGCGCCGTCCACCACCATGCCGTCCACGGGGATCTTCTCTCCGGGGCGGACGAGGAGGACGTCGCCGACCTCCACCTCCTGTACGGGAACGTCCAGCTCGACGCCACTTCGAACGACGCGCGCGGTCTTGGCCTGAAGCCCGATCAGCTTCTTCAGGGCCTCGCTGGTCCTGCCCTTGGCCTTGATCTCCAGGGCCAAGCCGAGCACGACGAGCGCGGTGACGACGGCGGTGACGTCGTAGTAGACCTCCGCGAGGTCGGGGTCGGGGAAGATACCCGGCCACAGCACCGCCACCGTCGAGTACAGCCACGCCGCGGCGATCCCTACGCCGATCAGGGTGTGCATGTTGGCGGAGCGAGACCTCGCCGCGGCCCACAACCCGCGGTAGAACTGGCTCCCGCCCCACAGGAGGATGGGAAGGGTGATCAACCCGAGTACGCGCCACGTCCACAGGAGCCCATCGGATCCGCGCGCGAGCCACGAGACGTCCTTCAGCCCCGGGAAGAGCCAGGGGTAGGACAGGAGAACGACCGGTACCGACACGAAGGCCGAGACCCAGAACTTCCGCATCAGCGTGCGGTACTCCTGCTGTCTGGCCTCCTCCTCACGGTCCACGGTCGCGGCTGTGGATCCACCCTCTGCGCTCGCGTCGAACCGGGTCGCGCATCCGCTCGAGCAGAAGTGGTACTCGGTTCTGTCCCGGATCCTCGACTCGGCCGCGGATGCTGGATCGACGCTCATCCCGCAGATCGGATCCTTCACCTTCACGTTGCACCTCCAGACCACGTGGCCCCCGAGATACTGTAGGGGGGTAGGCTATGCTTTCCCTACGCTAGGATCCCCAGGTGTGGGGCTGGTGAAGACCGTTTGAAGATCCGATGTGGGTCCGTCCGCGCGAAAAGCCAGTGCTGCCGAGGACTATCCGATCAGCGTCCACTCGGCCTTCACCGGAGCGGAGAAGCCGTCGATCGACAGGACGGCCGAGCCGGTCGTCGGCCCGCTCGCTTCGAAGGTGAGCTCGCCCCCACGGTGGTGCCCGCCTGGCGGATCGCCGGACCAGGTCGCCCCCGTCCACTCGACGCCCTCGACCACCAGCACGGACGTGCGTGTGAGGTCCACGGAGAGCTCTTCGGAATGGGTGCTCATCTCGACGCTGAAGACGGCCGACGTCGCGTCGATG
>DATEDE010000208.1:0-3385 GCA_035286545.1 Actinomycetota bacterium
CCGACGACGCGGAGGAGGTAACGCGCCAAGCGGACCTCGGGCGCCTGCGGGCGCTCGCCGCGGAGTTCGCGGCGGCCGATCCCGCGGGCGATGTCGCCGCCTTCGTCGCCGAGCTCACGCGCCGCTTCTCCGCCGATCGGACCGCGCGAGGCGTGAACCTCTCGACGTTCCACCGCGCGAAGGGGCTCGAGTTCGAGGCGGTGTTCCTGCCCCGGCTGCTGGACAAGGAGCTGCCTTTCCGCTCGGGCCGTGCGACGGCCGACCCCGAAGAGGAGCGCCGGCTGCTGTACGTCGGCCTCACTCGCGCCAAGCGGCACCTGTACCTGTCGTGGCCGCTCGAGCCCCGGACCCAGCCGAGCCCGTTCCTGGCCGAGCTTGGAGTGTCGGGTCCGCCGGCAGCCGCCCGTCCGTCGACGGCCGCGCGCGCGTCGCGCGCGCCCGTCACCGCCGGCGGACCGCTGTTCGAGGATCTTCGGCGGTGGCGCGCCGAGCGCGCAAAGGCGCAAGGTGTCCCCGCGTACGTCGTCTTCCACGACGCGACGCTCGCCACGATCGCCGAACGCCGGCCGCGCGACCGCGGCGACCTCGCCGGCGTACCGGGGGTCGGGCCGAAGAAGCTCGAGCTCTACGCGGACGACGTGCTCGGGATCGTCAGTAGAGCCGGCTGATAAGCATCGCCGCCGCGAGCAGCGGCATCGCGACCGAGAGCCAGCGGAGCGCACCCTCCGGCGCGGCCCGAAGCGAGGCGGCGTCGAGGGCCTCGCGCTCGCCCTCGTGCGTCACCAGGGTCCCCTCTACGTTCGCTACAGACCGGCGGAGCCGGCGGACCGGAGTGGACAGCACGCGCTGCGCCGCCGAGATCAACGCGCACGCCGCGGCCGCGGCGATCGCCTCGGGCCGCACCTCAGCGGTCTGGGCGAACGCCGCGGTGAGCGCCGGGAACGCGCCCCACGCGAGCGCGAACCACAGGTCCGAGTGCACCACCCCGCCGAACAGCTCGAGGTTGTAGGCGACCACGAAGAACACTCCCGTCGCGATGAACGCCCACAGCCACGGCGAGACCTCGCGAGCTCCGTGGATCCCAAGAGCCACCGCGCCGCTCAGCCCGATCACCGCGATCGCCCACAAGACTCCGCCGGGGATCCTGGTGCGCAAGGGGCGCCCGTTCAGCTCGTCCAGGGCATGGGCGGCCAGGCCCATCGCCAGGAAGAAGGCGAGGAGGGTCTCTAGGAGCCACCGCATCTGGACCTCGGCCGCTAGCGATGCGCCGATCACCACGTACGACAGGTGCCACACGGTGTAGGGGGGGTGGAGCAGCGACCAATAGTCGCGCCATCCGCCAGGCGTGAGCGCGTAGAACGCGGCGCGGTCGGGCTCCTCAGTCATCGAGGACCGGGGTCGCCTTCACCGCCCACGTGACGACCGCGGCGCCGTTTGACAGGAGCTTCGTCTTCACGCGTCGCATGCCGGCCTCCTGCCACCACCGGACCTGCACAGGGAGCGGGTACCGGCGGGCGAACTCGGAGATGCTCGTGTGGAGGAACCGCCCGGTGCGGTACCAGGCCGGCGAGACCGTCCACCCGACCGCCGGCATGACCGCGCGCGCGTACGCGTGCCAGCCGGCGCGCGCCCACGGCTCGAGCGGGACGTGGAACTCGAGCGACGCCATCACGCCGCCGGGCCGGAGCGTGCGGACGAGCTCGGCGACGGTGGCGCCCGGGTCGTCCACGTAGCGGAGCAGGTACGTGAACGTGAGAGCGTCGAAGGTCTCGTCCGCGAACGGCAGCGCCTGCGCCTGCCCGAGCGTGAACCGGATCCGGTCCTGCAGGCCGCGCTCACGGACCTCGCGCAGCCCGCGCGTGACCATCCCCGGGCTCTGATCCAGTCCGACGACGCGGACGTTGGCCCGTGCGAGCTCGCGGGCGACGAGACCGGTCCCGGTCGCGACGTCCAGCACCCATGAGCCGGGGATCGCGTGGACCCTCGAGACGAGGAATCGCCGCCACCGCGGGTCCTGCCCGAACGAGAGCGCCGCGCCCATCCTGTCGTACTCGGGCGCGATGCCCGCGAACAGCCCGCGCGCGTGCCGCGTCCGCTCCGGGTCCATGACGAGGGAGCCTACGCCGCGAGGTCCGTAGCGGTCACATGAAGACGAACACCTAGACTCACGCCCCATGAGCCTGGAGGGATCCGTCGATCGGATCGCGGCAGAGACGGCGTTCTCCGGCGTCGTACGTGTCGACCGGGGCGACGAGATCCAACTCGTCAGGGCCTACGGTCTCGCGCATCGCGGGTGGGATATCGCGAACACCATCGACACGCGGTTCGCGATCGCCAGCGGCAGCAAGGGACTGACCGCACTGACGGTGATGAGCCTGATCGAAGAGGGGCGGCTGGAGTCGACCACGACCGCCCGTTCGGTGCTCGGGCAGGACCTGCCGCTGATCGACGACGCGGTGACGGTCGAGCACCTGCTCGCCCACCGATCGGGCATCGGCGACTACCTCGATGAGGACCTTGACCGTCCCGCCACCGACTACGTGATGCCGATCTCCGTCCACGAGCTCGCGACGACCGAGGGGTACATCCGGGTGCTAGGCGGACACGAGACCAAGTTCCCGCCGGACGAACGGTTCTCCTACAGCAACGGCGGCTACGTCGTGCTCGCGCTGATCGCGGAACGCTCCTCCGGCACACCGTTCCACGAGCTGGTGGAACAACGGGTGTGTGAGCCCGCCGGCATGCGGGACACGGAGTTCCTGCGATCGGACGAACTCCCGGGCCGCACGGCGGTCGGCTACCTCGAGGCGGACGGAACCAGGACGAACGTCTTCCACCTCCCGGTCCGAGGGAGCGGAGACGGCGGCATCTACTCGACCGCGACGGACATAAGCGCCCTGTGGACCGCCATGTTCGCCGGGCGCATCGTGTCGACGGATCGGGTCGCCGAGATCGTGTATCCCCGCAGCGTTCTGCCGTCGGGGGCCGCTCGGTACGGCCTGGGGTTCTGGCTCCACCCGACGAGCGACGTGGTGGGGCTGGAGGGAGCCGACGCCGGCGTGTCCTTCCGAACCGCCCACGATCCGAACGAGCGTCTCACCTACACCGTGCTGTCGAACACGACCGATGGCGCGTGGCCGATCGGGGACCACCTCGGCAAGATCCTCACACCGTGACCCGAAGCGCGGAGACGCTCAGGCCAGCAGACCGGGGAGGTCGGCGATGGTCTCCAGGACGTGATCGGGAGCCTCCGGGACCTTCGCGAGGTCCTCGGGCAGGAACTTCCCGGTCTTCACGAGCGCGCCGCGGATCCCGAGCACCTGGGCGCCGTGAACATCGTTCACGACGTCGTCGCCCACCATCACCGCTCGCTCACGCGGCACGC
>DATEDE010000209.1:0-3309 GCA_035286545.1 Actinomycetota bacterium
ACGCTCGGGCCGCGGGTGCGCGAGCTCGACCGGCGGGAGCGACACCACGTCGTCGGCGAACGGCCCCGCGACCGCAGCCGGGCTCGGGGCAACGACCTCCTCCGGCGTCCCCGGGATCGAGAACACGCCCATCGCGCGCAAGGCGAAGAACGCCGCGATCAACAATGCCACGGTGATAACGCCGGAACCCGACCTCGAGAGCTCCCGCGCCTCGGCTTTGGCGGCGGCGGCGAACGTGTTGGGCGAAGGATGACCGACGCCGAATCCGGCCTCGTGCAGGGATTCCACCGGGAGCGGATCGACCGCGTACGTCGACAGGAGCATCTGCTGGAGCTCGTCGGGCGAGAAGGAGCCGTGGTCGCGCCCGGGGATCGCGTGTGTCTCGCACGCGGGCAAGGGGTTCCCGAGCGGATCTCGTTCGATACGGGTGGGCACGCCCTCGCGGCCGGAGAAGAAGCACTCCCGGCAGATCAGCCGGATCCGGTCGGGGTAGGCGAGCTGGCCTCGGTACCCGTGGGCGTGCTCGACGACCCGTCCCCACATCGCGACCGAGCCGACCACGCCCACCCCAGTAGACGATCCCACTCCGAACGCCGTCGGCAGGCGGTCCAGGCGCGAGACCGCGTACATGCCGCACATGCAACCCGCCGTGGGGACCTGCTTGCCCACGTGGCGGTGGCATCCGGCGTGGTTCGGCACCATCGGCCGCCACCGGTACGGGCGCATCGGCGAGGTGAGGACCACACCGCCCTTCTTGTCCCACTCGATGCACCACAGGCGCCAGCCGATCACCGGCTCGATCGAGAGCGGGACGGCCGAGGCGCCTGGGGAAGGTTGGACAACCATCAGTCACCGATCGATCTGCCGCGCAGGCTCCTCGACCGGCTCGGGCACCTCCACCGGCGCCTCGGCGGGCTCCTCGACCGGCACCTCTTGCGGCACCGGGACCGTCACGGGTTCGATCTCGATCGTCTTCTTCGGTTCGCCGATGTTCACGAGGACACCTCCGTCTCGATGGGGAAGCGCGCGAGGTTCGCCCCGTAGAACACGACGCGCGCGCCGGTCTGCTCGAACCAACGGGTCCAGAAACGCTGGATGCCCTCGATCTGGGAGGGGGTCATCTGGGCGAGCGTCGTCGCCCCCGCACCGACCACGTACACGCGCACGCCGGTGAGGTCGACCCTCGGAGCCTCGGCCAGGAGCGCCCAGATCTCGGCCTCGCTCCACGCCTCCACGGCGCCAAGGTGCATGCCGTTCGCGGACTGGACCATGTCCGAGAGCAGCACGAGCGTCCGGGCACCTGTCTGCGGGTACGCCTGGAAGAACTGCTCGGCCAGCGTGAGCGCGCCGAAGACGTCGGTCCCGCGGCTGGACGTCGCGAGGATCTCCTCCGACGAATCGAGCACCCGACGCTCCTGCTCCTCGAGCGCCTGCCGGCAGTCGAGCGAGTTGTCGGTGATCGTGCAGGGCTCGAACGTCTCGTTTATCGGGAGCGCTCCGTGCACGAGCGGGTTCGAGTCCACGACGTCGGCGCCGAGCACGCCGCCATCCTCGCGCAGGTGCTGCAGCACCAGGCCGAACGTCTCGTCGTACCGCGCGCGGACGCTCTCGGTGCGCGTGCTGTTCGAGACGTCGAACAGGACCACGGTGGCCCGATCCGACGCCTCGCCCGAGGGCGTGCACGAGGTGACCGCGAGCGCCACCAGCGCGAGCATCAGGACGCGCCGCATCACGCGGCCTCCGCCGCAGCGTCCTCGAACTCGGGCGGGAGCTCGAGCGCGGGCACGCTCCGCAGACACTCGGGCGTCGCGTGGCCGGCGCGGGCGCGCACGTTGGCCGAGCAGTAGGCGAAGACCAGCCGGTCTCGGCCCGCGCGGATCTGAGCGAGCTCGGCGCTCGTGGTCTCCCACAGCGCGCGGCGCTCGGCTCCGAGGACCTCGACCGCCCGCTGCGCCTCACCGAGCGCGGCCCGGGCGGCGTGAACCCGCTCGTACAGCTCGGTCAGGTGCTCGACGCGCTCGCTCGCGGCCTCGCGCAGCAGGCGCATCGTGTCGGCTATCTGCTCGCGGCGGAGCAGGGCCTCGCTCTTGCGGGCCTCGAGCTCGGCCCGGTGGCGCTCTGACTGCAGCTCGAGCTCGCGGCGCTTGCGCTCGCGCTCCTGCTCCAGGTGACCGCGGCGGAGGTCCTCGTCGCGACGGCGCTGCTCGTCCAGGGTCCGCTGCTCGCGCTCGCGGCGCTTGCGCTCCTGGTCCTCGCGCCGGTGCTCGGCGCGCGAGCGGTCGCGCTCGGCGGCTCGAATCGCTGCACGGCGGTTCACCAGCGTGCGCGGGTCGTGGTGCAGGTACGACAGCCCCGCCGCCGCGCCGAAAACGAGCAGGTTGATCAGCCCGAACGCGAAGGTGCCGAGCAGCGGCCCGATACCCGTGTCGCCGCCGACATCGACCAGATATCCGAACCGCACGAGCGAGATCACGGCGATCGCCGCGACCGGCAGCGCGACGAACACGCCGATCAGGACGCGCTCGACGCCGGTGCGCTCCGGGCGCGAGAGGAACAGCCCCACGGCGTGCGCGAACGCGACGAGGCCGACCGCGACCGTCACGGTCATCGCGTACGTGAGCAGGTCGGGCTCGTGGAACAGCCGGAACGCGAACGCGTTCAACGGGATCTCGCCGATCACGATCAGCGCGATCAGCGACCAGTACACGAGCGGCCCGAACCCGCGCCACGTGACCTCGGCGGGCAAGGCTTCGGGCTCGCGCTCGGGCGCCGGCTCGGTGCGCACGAGCGCGGGATGGGCGGCCGCGCCGCCGGCGATCGGAGCGACCAGCGGGACGGGCGCGGGGAGCTCGGGCTCCGGGAGTGCGAACGCGGGCGCCTCGGCGACCGGGAGCTCCTCGAGCTGCGTCTGCAGTCGCTCGAGACGCTCGTCCTCATGGGCGGAGTGCCGCTCGTGCTCGGCGAGCGCGTCGTCGCGCTGCGTCTCAGCCTCGGCAAGGCGGACCCCGGCCGCGACCGCCCGCTGTTCCAGGTCCCCGAGCTCGATCTGCCGCTCGCGGTCCAGGGTCCTCAAGCGCTGGAGCACGCGCTGAGCCCGCTCCTGCGCTCGAGCAGTGATCTCGAGCAGGTCGAACGGGAGTGCGTCCTGCCCGGTCCCGGGCACGCCGGCCCTGCCGTCGCGCCTGCCCTTGCGCCTCGCGTCCCGGAGCTCTCTCCCTGACCGCAGCATCCGAACCTCCTTCCGGCGGGAGCCGGGGCCCCACTCCCCCGCGCTCACGCGGGACGCCGAACCGAAGGTCCGTGGTCTTG
>DATEDE010000210.1:0-10752 GCA_035286545.1 Actinomycetota bacterium
CGCCGCGGGGCGGCATGCCCATCTACCGCCGTCTCCGCGTCGCCAACCCCGCGCCCTACATGTTCTTCGTCCGCATGTTGGGGATGGAGCTCGCCGGCTCCTCGCCCGAGCCGCTGGTGCGGGTCGAGGACCGCAACGTGACCACCAGACCGATCGCCGGCACCCGCCCCCGCGGCGAGACGGAGCTCCGCGACCGGCTGTACGAGCACGAGCTCCTCGCCGACCCGAAGGAGCGCGCCGAGCACGCGATGCTCGTGGACCTGTCGAGGAACGACCTCGGCCGCGTCTGCACGCCGGGCACGGTGCGCCCGACCGAGCTCATGACGGTGGAGCGGTTCTCGAAGGTGATGCACATCGTGAGCACGGTCGAGGGCGAGCTCGCGGAGGGACTGCACCCGCTGGACGCGCTCGCGGTGACCTTCCCGCACGGAACGGTTACCGGAGCCCCGAAGCGCCGCGCGATGGAGCTGATCGCCGAGCTCGAGCCCACGGCGCGCGGCCCGTACGCGGGTGCCGTGGGCTACTGCACGTTCGCCGGCGACCTGGACTTCTGCATCACGATCCGGACCGCCGTGGTCGCCGAGGGTCTCGCGCACGTCCAGACCGCGGCCGGCGTGGTCGCCGATTCGGATCCGGAGACGGAGCTCGCCGAGACGAAGTGGAAGGCCGTGGCCCTGCTGCCCGCGATCGCGGATGCGGAAGGAGAAGCGCCGTGATCCTCGTCGTCGACCACTACGACTCGTTCACTTACAACCTCGTCCAGCTGATCGAGAGCCTCGGGGCGCGGACCGAGGTAGTGAAGAGCGACGCGGAGACCGCCGAGGCGCTGGTCGCGCGCTCGCCCTCAGCGGTGATCCTGTCCCCCGGCCCCGGCCGGCCCGAGGACGCGGGCGTGTTCACCGAGCTCCTCCGGATCCTTCCCGAGGAGACGCCTGTGATCGGCGTGTGCCTCGGACACCAGGCGATGGGACTGGTCGCCGGTGGCCGCGTGGAGCGCGCCACACCGGTCCACGGCAAGGCGTCGCTCGTGCACCACGACGGCCGCGGAATCTTCGCCGGGGTCCCGAACCCTTTCGAGGCCGCCCGCTACCACTCGCTTGTGGTCGATCGCGAGGGCCTGCCGGCGGAGCTCGAGCTGACCGCCTGGAGCGACGACGGCCTCGTGATGGCGATGCGACACCGCGAGCTCCCCCGATACGGCGTCCAGTTCCACCCGGAGTCGATCCTCACGCCCGACGGCCCGGCGATCGTCCGCAACTTCCTGCGACTCGCCCGCGTGTAACTACTCGGCGGTGACGGCCTCGCGCTCGGCGGCGATCTTCCTGGCCTCCTCGATGAGACGCTCGACGAACCGGTCCTCGGGGATCTTGTCGATGACCTCGCCCCTGACCACCAGGAACCCCTGACCCTTGCCGGCCGCGATGCCGAGGTCGGCCTCGCGCGCCTCGCCGGGCCCGTTCACGACGCAGCCCATCACGGCGACCCGGATCGGGACCTTCAAGCCCTCGCGCTCGAGCGCCTCGTGCACCTGCTTCGTCAGCCCGAGCACGTCGACCTCGGCGCGACCGCAGCTCGGACATGCGACCAGGTCGAGCCCCCGTTTGCGGAGGCCGAGCGACCGGAGGATCCAGGTCCCGACCTTGACCTCCTCGACGGGATCGTCCGTCAGCGAGACGCGGATCGTGTCGCCGATGCCCTCGGCGAGCAGCGCGCCGATCCCGACGGCGCTCTTCACGCCGCCCATCGGCATCGGGCCCGCCTCCGTCACCCCGAGGTGCAGCGGGTAGTCGCACGCCTCCGCGAGCTGCCGGTACGCCTCGATCATCACTTGAGGGTTCGAATGCTTCACCGAGATCTTGATGTCGAGGAAGTCCTCGTCCTCCAGGATCCGCGCCTCGCCCAGCGCGCTGTCCACGAGCGCCTCGGGCGTGGGGGCCCCGTACTTCTCGAGCAGTTCCTTCTCGAGCGATCCCGCGTTGACGCCGATCCGGATCGGGACGCTCCTGGCCTTGGCCTCGCGCGCGATCAGGCGCACCTTGTCCTGATACTTGATGTTGCCGGGGTTGATCCGCAGGCCCTGGATCCCGGCCTCGAGCGCAGCCATCGCGTACTTCCACTGGAAGTGGATGTCGGCGATCACCGGCACCGTCGACTTGGCCGCGATGGCCGTGAGCGCCTCGGCGTCCTCCCAGTGCGGGACGGCGACGCGAACGATGTCAACCCCGGCGGCTACCAACGACGCGATCTGCTGGAGCGTGGCGTCGATGTCCGCTGTCTTAGTCGTGGTCATCGACTGGATGCGCACGGGAGCGTCGCCACCGATCGTCACGTCGCCGACGCGGACCTGCCGGCTCTTCCTGCGCTCCGCGAGCATCGCGAGGACCCAGGCCTACTCGCCGAACACGTGGAAGACGACCTGGCGGTCCTTCGGCTCGTCCAGCTCGAACAGGATCAGCCTTTGCCACCTTCCGAGGATCGGCTCGCCGGCGGACACCGGGATCGCATGCGAGGAAGCCGAGAGCACCATCGCCTTCACGTGCGCGGGGCCGTTGCGTCGCTCGTGCGACTCGTCGAGGTTCTGCGTCCGCCGGGCCAGATCGTCGTGCGCGTAGTAGACGTCGTCGGGCACGAGGTGGATCATCCGGTTGCGGAGATCCTCGAGGGCGCCCTCCTCCCACTCGTTGATCAGCAGGGCGCAGGTCGTGTGCGCGCAGAAGGCGATCGCGGCCCCTTCGGTCACCCCCGAGTCTTTGATCGCGCGCTCGAGGTCCTCGGTGAGATCCAGGTACGTGTAGCGCGCTGAGGCGGCGACCTCGATCGTGGTGGTGACGGACCTCATCTGCTCCCCCTCGTCGGTGGGCCCTCGGCAGCGGCCGGGAGCTCGAACGTGAACGTGGCGCCCTCACCAGGCTGGCTCTCGGCCCAGATCCGTCCGCCGTGCGCCTCCACGACCGAGCGCGCGATCGCGAGCCCGATACCTGTCCCACCGTCGTCGCGCGAGCGAGCCTCGTCGACCCGATAGAAACGCTCGAAGAGCCTGGGCAGGTGCTCGGGCGCGATGCCCGGCCCGGTATCGGAGACCTCGACGTCAACCGACCCGTTGTGGCGGGACGCCGTCACGGTGACCCGTCCGCCTGAGGGCGTGAACCGCACGGCGTTGTCGAGCAGGTTGAACAGCACCTGGTGCACACGCTCGCGGTCGGCGAGCACGGGCGGCAGGTCCGCCGGCACCCGGTCCTGGAGGTCGACGTGCCGATCAGGCCTGGCCATCTCGATCTCGGATAGGACCTGCGACACGAGCGGCGCTAGCTCGACGGGCTCGGGCTCCAGGGGCACATCGCCGGACTCCAGGCGGGAGAGGTCAAGGAGCTGGTCGACGAGCCGACCCAGGCGCTCGGACTGCGCGAGCATCACCTGGAGCGTCTCGGGGTCGGGGCGTTCGACGCCGTCCAGGAGGTTCTCCAGGTGCGCTCGCAGGGCAGAGATGGGCGTCTTGAGCTCGTGCGAGACGTTGGCGACGAGGTCGCGGCGGAGCTGCTCCAGGCTCTCGAGCTGGGCGCTCATCCGGTTGAAGGCGTGGGCGAGCTGACCGACCTCGTCCACGGAGTCGGTGTGCACACGCTGGGCGTAGTCGCCGGTCTCCATCCGGTGGGCGGCCTGGGCCATGTCGCGCAGCGGCTGGGTCATCCCGCGCGCGACCCACCGGGCGATCAGCAGGGCGATCCCGGCTCCGATCGCACCGGCCAGTAGGAGCTCCCACCAGTGGTCACCGACGTCGAAGACGCGGAACCCGAGGCCGAGGGTCAGGTAGACCAGCAGGATCGTCATCCCGACGGCGAACACGATCACCGAGCCGAGCTTCGCGCGGATCGAGGGGAGTTTCTGCAGCAGCCTCATCGGACCTCGTCCAGGTCCCGGAAGGCATACCCGACGCCGTGGATCGTGCGGATGAAGCGTGGCTCCATGCCGTCCTCCCCCAACTTGCGCCGGATCCGCGCTACGTGCGAGTCCACGACCCGCCCACCCGCGTAGTCGCGGTAACCCCAGACGCGATCCATGAGCTGCTCGCGCGTGAACACCACGCCGGGGTCACGCGCGAGCGCCAGCAGGATGTCGAACTCGAGCGGCGTGAGTTGGACGTCGGCACCGTCCACCGTCAGGCGACGGCGAGCAGGATCCACCGTGAGCCCGCCGCGGACGATCGGGTCGCTCACGGGGGGCGTCGCGATCCGCTCGACGCGCCGAAGTATCGCCTTCACCCGCACCGCCAGCTCACGCAGGCTGAAGGGCTTCGTCAGGTAGTCGTCGGCGCCTACCGCGAAGCCGGCGACCTTGTCGGCCTCCTCGGTCTTGGCCGTGAGCATCAGGACCGGGACCCAGCGATCACGCTGGAGACGCTCGCAGACCTCCAAGCCGTCCATCCCCGGCAGCATCAGGTCCAGCACTACGAGGTCGGGTCGTTCGGCCTCGGCAACCTCGAGCGCCCGGGGGCCGTCGCCGGCCACTAGCACCCGGAACCCTTCGCTGGAGAGTCGGGCGCGAACGGCCTCCGCGATGGCGGCCTCGTCGTCCACGACCAGCACGGTCTGCTCGGTCATAGCGCCCATCGTATCCGCAGGTCGTGGAGGGCCTTCGGGGTCCGGTGTTGAGAAATCATGGTGGCGACGCAGGGGCGCGAAGCCGCGGGGACGAGGGCGCTCAGACCGGCGGCTTCACGAGGTCGACGTAGACGACCGCGACCGTGAAGACGATGAAGAACGCGGCGACAGCGGCCGAGACGGGCACCACCCGGCGCATGTCGACCGGACGACCCCGGACCTTCTCGATCGCGAGAACGGCGAGATGTCCCCCGTCGAAGGGCGGCAGCGGCAGCAGGTTCAGGAACCCCACGAAGACGTTCACGATCCCGAACAGGAACAGCAGGTCGCCCACGTGCCCTTCGGACGCGATGCTCCCGGCGACCGCGCCCACGCCCACGACGCTCGTGGCATCACCCCGCTCCCTGGGCGCGTCCGTGAAGACCAGGTCGAACAGCCGCCCGATCCCCTCGGGCCCGAAGACCCGGGCTACGCCTCGCACCGTTCCGACCAGGTTGTCCCACACCAGTTGGGTGCCACCGGCGACCGAACCCACGATCCCGGCGGTCTCGCGCCCCGGCTCCAGGATGACGCCGATGCGCGCGATCTCCTCGCCATCGATCTCGGACAGGACCGGGGTCACCCTCACGGCGATCTCCCGGCCGTCGCGGAGCACGACGAGCCGCAGGGGCCGGCCGACGTTGGCCTGGGTCACGGCGATCAGCTCGTCGGTGGTCGGCCGCTCGAGCTCGCCGATCGCGACCACCTCGTCGCCGGGTCGCAGACCTGCCTCGAACGCCGGGCCCGCCGCCCCGTCCAGCGTCGTGGGAACCGAACCGAGCACGGGTTTGGTGTCGGTCGGCTCGCCAACGAGCCCGAGCCACAGGGCAAAGAAGAGGAACGCCACGACGAAGTGCGTCGCCGGTCCGGCGGCGATCACTAGGACCCGCTGCCAGATCGGCTTGGCCCCGAAGGTCCTCGGCAGGTCCTCGGGTGCCACGGTCTCGTAGGGATTCATCCCGGCGATCTTCACGTAGCCGCCCGCGGGGACCGCCTTGAACCCGATCTCGGTTTCGCCGCGGATCCGCGACCAGAGCCTCGGGCCGAATCCGACGAAGAACTCCGTCACCTTGATGTCGAACGCGCGCGCCACGCCGAAGTGCGCGGCCTCGTGGATCACGATCACGAGGATCAGGACGACGATGAAGGCACCGACGCCGAGTTCGTGCACAGCGATCCCTACCGCGTCTCGATGATCTCGGCGGCGCGACGGCGGGCCCATGCGTCGGCCCGCTCGAGGTTGACCACCGAGGCCACCGAGGAGGGCGCCTCGTGCTCGTCAACCACCGTCGCCACTACCTCGACGATTCGTGTGAGCGCGATCTTGCCCTCGAGGAAGGCCATGACCGCGACCTCGTTGGCCGCACTCATGGCCGCGGGGAAGGTGAGTCCGAGCTCGCCGACCCGGTACGCGAGGTCGATCGCCGGGAACGCCTCCCGGTCGACCGGCTCGAACGTCAGCTTGCTGTCGGCGAGCGGGACGGGACCCACGCCGGCCGGCAGGCGCTCGGGCCACGCGAGCGCGAGCTGGATCGGCAGCTTCATGTCGGGCACCGCGAACTGCGCGGTCATCGAGCCGTCCCGGAATTCGGCGAGGGCGTGGACTATGCCCTCGGGGTGGATCACGACGTGGATCTGGGAGTAGTCCAGCCCGAACAGGTAGTGAGCCTCGATCACCTCGAGCCCCTTGTTCATCAGGGTCGCCGAGTCGATCGTGATCTTCGGGCCCATCTGCCAGACAGGGTGCGCGAGCGCCTCCTTCACCGACGCCTTCGCCAGCTCGCCATGGGTCCAGCCGCGGAAAGGCCCGCCCGAGCCCGTGAGGATCACGCGCTTCACGTCCTCGCGCCGCTCGCCGCGCAGGCACTGCGCGAGGGCCGCGTGCTCCGAATCCACCGGGATCAGACGCTCGGGCTCGCCCTTGATCAGGTCCAGAACCAGCTCGCCGCCGACGACGAGGCTCTCCTTGTTGGCCAGCGCCAGGGTCTTGCCTGCCTGGAGCGTGGCGAGCGTGGGCGCCAGCCCCGCCGAGCCGACGAGCGCGTTCAGGACCAGGTCGGCCTCGGTGTCGCGAGCGAGCGTCTCGGCGGCCTCGGGACCCGAGTGGATCTCGACCCCCTTGATGCCGGCGAGCTTCTCGCGCAGGTCGGCCCCGGCCTCCTCGTCGGCGAGCGCCACGTGCGGTGGCAGGAACTCCCGTATCTGGCCGATGAGCAGCTCCTGGTTCGTGGCGGCGGACAGGCCGACGACCTTGAACCGGTCTGGGTTGTGCCGCACGACGTCGAGCGCCTGCGTCCCCACCGATCCCGTCGAGCCTAGGATCACGATCGAGCGCATCGCCAGCAAGATTACCCCGAGGGTCCCACAAACCGGGGACGGACCGCGGATCCGCCGGTCAGAGCAGGATCAGCCGCAGGTAGATGAACGCGGCCGGGGCGACGAACAGCACGGAGTCGATCCGGTCCAGGACGCCGCCGTGGCCGGGCAGGATCCCACCCATGTCCTTGATCCCCAGATCGCGCTTGAGCAGCGACTCGGCCAGGTCGCCGAGCGGCGCGAAGATCGCCACGACGAGCGCCAGCCCCACCGAGCGGCCCACGGTGTCCAGGAGCGTGACCGACGGCGCGACGACGCCCACCGCGACCGCGATCGTGACCAGCGTGGCACCGATCGCGCCCTCCCAGGACTTCTTCGGGCTCACGTTCGGGGCAAGCGGGCGACTGCCCCAGAAGTACCCGACGCCGAACGCGGCCGTGTCGTAGACGAACGTGAGGCCGATGATGGCGATAGCGAGTTCCTGGCCTACCGCCACCCCCTGGACATCCTGGAGCTTGAGGACCGCGAGCGCGTACGCGGCGAGCAGGGGGATGTACGCGATCCCGAATACGGTGAGGGCGACGTTGGTGACGACGTTGCGGCGGTGCTGTGGCGGAACGGTCATATACCAGAAGAAGGTGGCGAACGTGGACAACGCGGTGATCGCCAGCATCGCGTCCTCGCCGCGGTAGTAGCCGGCCCCGAGGATCAGTGCGCCCGCTACCAGGCCGAGCGCGGTTGCCGGCTGGAAGTGATGCTTCTGCAGTGCGAGGTACAGCTCCCCCTGCGCGAACAGGACCACGAGCCCGGCGAAGATCGCGAAGGCGCCCACCCCGACCAAGATCGCGCCTATCGCGAGCCCCGCGAGCACGATGCCTGTGAGGAAGCGGGTGGGCATCTGCCGCGGGCCGCGACGCTCCTGCTCAGCGCCCACCTCGACCGTCGTGGGTTCCTGCCAGCTCGGTCCGCCCAGCCCCTCGGGTCCCACGCGAACGGTACGAGCGCCCTCGGGCTCGGCTAGCTCCTCGGCGCCCTCATCCCCGAGCAGTTCTGCGATCGCGATCTCCTCGGTGGGCGGCGAGACCGGCGGCTGCTCGGCCTCTGTCTCCTCGCGGACGGAGGGGGCGAAATGCTCCGCGGCCGCCTCGACGGCCTCGAGGTCGGGGGCCTCCTCGAACCCGGGCTCCGTCTCTTCGATCAGCTCGGCGACTGCGTCGTCCTCATCGCCGGGAAGACCCACGTATGCGGCCCCGACGGGCCGGACCTGCGCCTCCTCGAGCTCCTCGTACTCCTCGGCCTCGGTCTCGGTCTCGAACAGGAACGACTCCGCCCCGGCGGCGTCTAGCTCGTCTTCCTCTTGCTCGTCCCGGTCAGACGGCGCCGCTTCAGCCGGTGCCGGCCCCTCCTGCGGCGCGAAGAGTGGCGCCTCCTGCGGCTCAGGGGTGGCCTCTTCCTCCTCCTCCTCCTTCGTCGGTGCCTCGACGAGGACCGGCTCGGGTTCGGGGGGCTCCGCCTCGCGCGGAGACTCCGGGGCGCTGGGAGAGGGCTCGCTGGGCTCCGGCCAGTCGACGTCCTGGATCGGAGCGAAGAACTTGTCGAGGTCCTCGAAGAGCTCCTCGCCCTCGTTCTGCTCCTGGTCGTCAGGCACGATCAGATCTCCTTGAGCTCCGCGTCCTTGTGTGCCACGACCTCGTCGATCGAGGCGATGTGCTTGTCCGTCAGTCTCTGGAGCTCCTTCTCGGAGCGCACCAGGTCATCTTCCGAGATGCCGCCCTCGCGCTCAAGTTTCTCGAGCTCGTCCTTCGAATGCCGCCTTATGTTCCGAACGGCAACCCTTGCCTCCTCGCCGCGGTGGTGAACCACCTTGATGAGCTCCTTGCGCCGCTCCTCCGTGAGCGGCGGGAAGGATAGGCGGATCACGGAGCCGTCGTTGCCGGGCGTTATCCCAAGATCGCTGGCCATGATGGCCTTCTCCATCGAGGAGATCGCGTTCTTGTCGAAAGGCGAGATCATGAGCGTCCGCGGCTCGGGTACCGAGAACGAGGCGAGCTGCTGTATCGGCACCTGCGTCCCGTAGTAGTCGACGACGATCCTGTTGAGCAGGGCCGGGGTGGCGCGACCCGTCCGGATCCCACCCAGCTCGTCCTTCAGCACACCGATCGCCTTGTCCATCTTCCCAGAGGCCTCGGCGAGCGCGGTCTCCACCGTCAACGGATACCTCCGTGGACCAAGGTGCCGATCGGCTCGCCCGACACAGCGCGCCGGATGTTCCCCTCCTGCCGGACATCGAAGACGATGATCGGGAGCTTGTTCTCCATGCATAGGCTGATCGCCGTCGCGTCCATCACCTGGTAGCCCTCGCGCAGCACGTCGATGTACTCGATCGTCTCGAAGCGCTCCGCTGTGGGGTCTACGTGCGGGTCCGCCGTGTAGACGCCGTCCACCTTCGTCCCCTTCAGGATCGCCTGCGCCCCGATCTCCAGGGCGCGCTGCGCCGCCGTGGTGTCCGTCGAGAAGAACGGCGCCCCCATGCCGGCCGCGAACACGACCACGCGCCCCTTCTCGAGATGACGCATCGCGCGGAGCGGGATGTACGGCTCGGCGACCTGCGCCATGTGGATCGCGGTCTGCACGCGGCTGGGGACGTGGATCTTCTCGAGAGCGTCCTGCAACGCGAGCGCGTTCATGACCGTCGCGAGCATGCCCATGTAGTCCGCCCGCGCCCTGTCGATCCCCGGCGCCTGCCGGCCTCGCCAGATGTTCCCGCCTCCCACGACGACCGCGCACTGGACCCCCAGGTCCACGACGTCGGCCAGTTCGCGCGCCAGCAAGCCCGTGGACTCGGTCGAGATCCCGTACCCAGTGTCGTGTGACGCGAAGGCATCACCCGAGAGCTTCAGCAGGACTCGGTGATACAGGGGCCGCTCGTCGCCCTCGCGGGTGTGGTCGCCCTCCGGCATGCCCGTACCCTACTCGCTCTCCTCGCCCAGCTTGTACCGGGTGAAGCGACGGACGACGACCTTCTCGCCGACCTTGGCCCCGACCTCGTCCAGCAGTTGCTGGATCGTCTTGGAGTCGTCCTTCACGTAGGGCTGGTCAAGGAGGACGGTCTGCTCGTAGAAGGCCTTTATCTTGCCCTCCACGATGTTGGGGACCACGTTGTCGGGCTTGCCCATCTCCTTGGCCTGCATCTCGAAGATACGGCGTTCGGACTCGAGCACGTCCGTGGGGATCTCGTCACGACTCACGAACCTGGGCGCTGCCGGGCTCGCGATGTGGAGCGCGAGGTCCTTGGCGAGCTGCTTGAACTCGTCCGTGTTCGCGACGAAGTCCGTCTCGCAGTTCACCTCCACGATCGTGCCGACCGTGTTGTTGAAGTGGATGTAGGACTCGACCAGCCCCTGGTTCGCGGCCCGCCCCGCCCGCTTGGCCGCCGAGGCGATCCCCTTCTCCCTCAGCAGCTCGAACGCCTTCGCGACGTCCCCGTCCGTATCCTGCAGGGCGCGCTTGCAGTCCATCATCCCCGCACCGGACAGATCCCGGAGCTCCTTGACCAACGCAGCCGTGATCTCCATCGTGGTGCTCAACCCTCGTCCTTGTCTGTCTCATTCGCTTCCGAAGTGATGCCGCTCTCTTCCGCGCCCTCGCTGGGCGATCCCGCAGGAGCCTCGGTCGGTGCGGCGCTCACGGAGGGACCCGTCGAGGCCGGCGGGGGCTCGTCGCCCCCCGCGGTTGCGTCCTCTGCCGGAGCCGCCGCGGCGGGTGCCGCAGCGAGCTGCGACGACCCCCCCACCGGTTC
>DATEDE010000211.1:0-14229 GCA_035286545.1 Actinomycetota bacterium
ACCCATCTGCCTCGAGGACAGGCGCTCGTCCTCCTCAACGGATTCCCGAGCCGAGATCGACAGCGCGCGGTAGCCGATAGCGAGCGCCTGTCCAAGAGCGATCACGCCCCGAAGGAAGGGCTTGGCCAGGATCGGATGGCGCTTGATCACGGAGTCGATCTCATGCGACTCGATGTGCACGTCGCCCGCCGGCCGACGGACGGCGACGGCCCACACCTCGCGGCCTCGCATCATCACCCCCTCGACGACGGCCTGGCCGCCGTAGAAGTGGTTCGGCTTGGTGGGCTCCTCGGCCATGCGCCCCGCGGTCAGGCCTCGGCCGTCTCGGACGAGGCGTCCGCGATAGAGGGCGCGGGCTCCTGGGCCTGCGGTTCCGGCTCCGCGACGGGCGCAGGCGCGGGAGCCTCGGCGGCCGCGCGCGCGGCCCGAGTCTGTCGAACCTTGGCCGCCTCCGCCTGCTCCTGTTGCTGCTTGGCGTAGCGGCGCTGGAACCGCTCGACCCGGCCACCCGTGTCCACGAGCTTCTGCTTGCCCGTGTAGAAGGGGTGGCAGTTCGAGCAGATCTCCACGCGCAGCTCCGAACGCGTGCTCCGGGTCTGGAACGTGTTGCCGCACGAGCAATGGACGGTTGCGACCACGTACTCCGGATGGATGTCCTGCTTCATGGCGGTCGTGCTCCTTGTCCGTGCCGAGGGACCAGCTTACGAGGCCGGCGCCTTGGCGATCTCCTTCAGGAACTGCTCGTTGGACTTCGTCGCGCGGATCTTGTCGGTGAGCAGCTCGAGCGCCGCGCCCGGCTCGAGCGCGTGTAGGACCCGGCGCAGGCGCCAGACGAGCGCGAGCTCCTCGGTCGGCATGAGCAGCTCCTCCTTGCGGGTCCCGCTCGCCTCGACGTTGATCGCGGGGAACAACCGCTTCTCGGCGAGCTGACGGTCCAGGCGGAGCTCCATGTTGCCCGTGCCCTTGAACTCCTCGAAGATCCCCTCGTCCATCCGCGAGCCGGTCTCGACCAGGGCGCTCGCGATGATCGTCACGCTGCCGCCCTCCTCGATGTTGCGCGCGGCGCCGAAGAACCGGCGCGGCGGGTACAGGGCCGTCGAGTCGATCCCGCCCGACAGGATCTTGCCGGAGGCCGGCGCCGCGAGGTTGTACGCGCGGGCGAGGCGGGTGATCGAGTCCAGGATGATCGCGACGTCCTGGCCCATCTCGGCCAGGCGCTTGGCGCGCTCGAGCACCAGCTCGGTGACCTGGATGTGCTGGTCCGGCGGCTTGTCGAACGTGGAGTAGACGACCTCGGCCGGCTTGACCGTGCGCTGCCAGTCGGTCACCTCCTCGGGACGTTCGTCCACGAGCAGGATCATCACGTGCGTGTCCGGGCTGGACTGGATGATCCCGTTCGCGATCGTCTTCAGCACCGTGGTCTTGCCCGCCTTCGGCGGGGAGACGACCATCCCCCGCTGGCCCTTGCCGATCGGGGCAACCATGTCGATGATCCGGCCGGTCACGTCGCCGGGAGCCGTCTCCAGGCGGAACCGTTTGTCGGGGAACAGCGGCGTGAGCTTCTCGAAGACGGCGCGCTGCTTAGCGGCCTCGGGGTCGAGGCCGTTCACGTCGTCGATCTGCAGGAGGGCGAAGTACTTCTCGTTGTCCTTAGGCTGGCGCACCTTGCCGGTCACGGTATCGCCCTTACGGAGCATGAAACGCCGGGCCTGCGAGAGCGACACGTAGATGTCCTGCTGCCCCGGCAGGTAGCCGGAGGTGCGCAGGAACCCGTAGCCCTCGGGCAGGATGTCGAGGAGTCCGCTTGCTGTGGGCGCGGTCGCGAGCTCCTCCTCGCGCACCTCGACCTCGCGGACCCGTCGCTCGTCGCGCTGGCGACGCCGCTCCTCGCGCGAGGGCCGACGCCTGCCGCCGCCACCGTCGCGATCGCGGTTCTGGTACTGACCCCCGCCCTGGCGTCCGTCGCCCTGGCGTCCGTCCCGCCGGTCGCGGTCGAAGCGCTCCTGGCGCTGGGTCCGGTCCTCGCGCGGCGGACGCTCGTCGGTGCGGACCGCGCCGTTGGGTGCCTCGTCGCGCTCGTCGGAGCGCGTGGGGGTTCCACCGCCGCGCGCCTGCCCGGCGTCTTCGCTTCGAGGTTCGGAGCGGGCCGGCGCCTCGCCCGTGGCCGGCGCGCCACCCTGGGCGCCGTTGTCGTGCGCGAGGATCTTGTCGACGAGCTCGGCCTTCTTCAGACCCTTGTGTCCCTCGATCCCTAGGTCGGTCGCCATCTGATGCAGCTCCGCGGCGACCTTCCCCTCGAGGGCGTTCTTGTCGGTGGTGGCCACTCAGTCTCCTTTCTCCAGTCCCTCCTGGAGGACCTTCCAGTCCTGGAGGAACTTGTCCAATCCGATGTCTGTGAGCGGGTGCTTCACGAGCTGCATGAACACGCTGTAAGGCATCGTCGCGATGTCGGCGCCGGCGAGGGCGGACTCCACGATGTGCATCGGGTGTCGCAGCGACGCAGCGAGCACGTTGGTTTCGTACCCCTGGACCTCGTAGATGTCGCAGATCCTGCGCAGGGCGTCCATGCCGTCGGAGGCGACGTCGTCCAGGCGCCCCAGGAACGGCGAAACGATGTACGCGCCGATCTCGGCCGCCAGGATCGCCTGTGCGGGCGAGAACACGAGCGTGACGTTGATCCGGATCCCGGCGGCGACCAACCGCTTGCCGGCAGCCAGGCCGTCGGGCGTCATGGGCACCTTCACGATGGCGTTCGGCGCCATCTGAGAGAGCCCCACACCCTGCTCGTACATCGCCTCGGCCTCGAGTTCGGTCGTCTCCAGACTGATGGGCCCGTCGACCTCCTCGAGGATCTCCTTCCAGACCCGCTCGGGATCGTCGGCCTCCCTGGCGATGAGCGACGGGTTCGTCGTGACGCCGCCCAGGACCCCCCAGCGGTTGATCTCACGGATCTCGTCGATGTTGGCCGTGTCAAGGAACAGCTTCACGCTCCTGCTCCTTCGGCCGCGTGCGTGGGCACGCGATGCTGCGCGGCGCGCTCGGTGGCACGTTCCATCACGAGGTCGATCACACCGGCCAGCGCCCGGTCGAACCCGTGGTTGGCGATCACGGGTGTTCCGTGGGAGAGCGCCTGGCTCTTGATGTAGCGCTGCACCCTCCGGATGTCCTCGAAGCGATCGAGGTACCGCTGGGAAGGTCGCCCCGTGTGGTCGGATGAGCGGACCGCGAAATGGCTCCGATGCACGTCCTCGTCCTCGACCGTCACTATCACCGGCACCGCTAGGATCCGCGAGCGCCAGGCATCTAGCTCCAGGAACCCCGGCACGACGTGGGCGCCCTCGATTATCAGGTGGGTGCCCTCCATCGCTGCCCGCTCGACGAGCGCCTGGACGCCGACGGCGACCGCGGCGGTCTGCTCGCGGAACCCGACGACGACCGCGTCGCGCGACGGAGGCTCGCGCAGCACCGAGCCCGCCTCGAACGACGACGAGTGCAGCGTGGGCATCAGCTCGAGCGAGAACAGCGCGCGCATCACCTCGCGGATCGCGTCGGTGGCGACCACCCGAACGATGCCCAGGCGGGTGGCGAGCTGGGTGGCGATGGTCGACTTGCCAACGCCGGTGGCCCCGCCGATCAGGACGACGAGGGGGACGTCGAGCGCCTCCACCTCGCGCCAGCGCATGAAGTTGCGGGCGTACCGCTCGCCGGCGATCTCCTCGAGCACCTCGAGCGCCAGCTCGCCGAGCTGAGCGCTGGAGATGGACGGGACACCGAGCTCGCGCAGGCGCTCCTCGACGGCCTCGGCCACCTGGTAGGCGCGGACCGGCGACAGACCGGTCACCATCACCTGTGAGGCCATGAGGCCTTTCGAGTAGGGCAACCCCGTGTCCCGATCGGAGATCAGGATCTGGGTGCTCTTGGGGTCGTTGGTCATCTGCGGGTGCGTCGCTCTCCGGCGAGGCCGATCGTCTCCATAAGGGCGGAGGAGAGATCGGCTTCCCCCTCCACCACCACGGCGCGGTTATCCACGAAGAGCACCTCGGCTCCTTTGGCGAGAGCGCGGTCGCATGCCACGTCGACCGCCGCCGCCTTCAGCTCCGTAAGGAGCACCTCGTAGGCCTCCGCACCGTCCAGGTCCTGCGCCAGACCGGCCCTGTCGGCCAGTCGGGCGCTCCACCCGACCACCCGGCATCCGTGGACCGACTCGAGAGCCTTGGACTGCTGCTCGGCCGTCGCCCGCGAAGCCGTCGTGGTGAAGAACACGTCCCTACCCCGCACATCGCCGAGCGGCATCGGCTCGAAGTCCGTCACGATGAGCCGGGCATCACCGCGTAACCGTTCGACGTGGGACCGCAGGATAGGGAGGTTCTCGAGCCCGGCTGGGCTGCGACCCATCGTAACAACGACCAGGTCCGATAGCAACAAGCGCAACGGGCCCAGGTAGCCGCCCAGGTACTCGGGCGGCAGTCCGGCCGGAACCACAAGTACACCCGCGTCCCAAGGCACCGAAGGCAAGGCGGCGCCGCTACCGTCCATCACCACGAGGCCACCCAGACCGGCGGCCACCTCAGCGGCCTCCCGGACGTTCGTGGCGTACGGGCGACCGCCGAGCCCGCCACCCACGCGGCGCGCCCCCACGGTGGTGACGCCGGTCGTGACCGCGTGCTCCAGGTAGTCCGACGCGGCGTGCTCGCCCCCGCGCACGAGCTCGAGCAACCGCTCGATCCCCACCGACCCGGCGGGCGCGACCTGGGGTTGCGGCGGCCCGCCGCGGCCCATCGCCACGACGACCGGGTCCAGGTCCGCACGAGCAGCGATCCGTGCGACCTCCCCCGCGATCGCCGTCTTCCCGGTCCGCTTGCCCACCCCGAACACGGCGACGGTGGGCACCTCGAGCATCGGGCCATCGACCGGCGGATCCAGACGGACGTCCGGTCCGAGGTACGCGAGACCACGTGCGAGCGCGACCGAGGCGAGCTCGAGGCGCTCGCGGTAGCCGACGACGGGCTCGTCGGACAGATCGAGCACGCCGAGCACATCGAGCTCGTCGAGTGCGGTGGCGAGGGCATCTCGAGCCGAGCCGCCCGCCCGGCGCAGGGGAACGCCGAGGTCCGGATCTTCGCCGGGCCGCAGCTTCTCGGTCCCGCCGAGCATCAACGCCGCCACGGGCTCGAGGCCGCGCTCACGTGCGAGATCGATACCCCACCTCGTGACGGGTGGGTAATGCTCGCCATCGACGAGGACGATGACCCTCACGCAGCTCCTCGGGATCGGTGGTGCGGAACTACTCCCCCTGCCGGGCCGCGGGTTCGCGCCGCTGCTGCACGGGAGGCTCGAGCTCCCGGTAGAACTGCTCGCCCGTTGAAAGGCTGAAATGGGCGATCACGCTGCTGCCGCCGAAGGGGTACCGGCGGGTGATCTTCACCTCGTCGTCCGTGAACTCGAGCACGTTGTAGCAGGGTTTCGTGTGACCGCGCAGCCGGAGCGAGGCCACGGTCCCGGCGTTCGCGATCCACAGGTCCTCGAGGCGCCAGACGTAGGGCACGTGCTTGTGGCCCGAGAGCACCACGTTGACCCCGGCCGTGATCAGCTCCTCGAGCAGGTCGCCGGCGTCCATCACGGTGCTGCGCTCGCGCCCGGTGCCTGGGATCGGAAGCAGGTGGTGATGCAGGACGAATACCTTCAGGTCCGCCTCGACCTCGAACCGCTCGTGGAGCCACTCGTAGCGCTCGCGCCCGACCTGGCCCTCGTTGATGTCGGGCTCGCTCGAATCCACGCCAACTATGCGTACACCCTTGACTTCCACGTCCCAACGTCGGGGGCCGATCAGCTCCTCGAAGTGCAGGTAGCCGACGTTGCGCGCATCGTGGTTGCCGGGGACCGTGTACATCGGCGCCTGGATCCGCTCGGCGTACGCGACCCAGTTCTTGAACTCCTGCCGGTAGCCCTCGTTCGTCAGGTCGCCACTGCAGATGACCACGTCCGGCGCCAGCTCGTTCAGCTCCACGATGACCCGGTTCATCAGGTTCGGGATGAAGTAGGGGGAGCCGACGTGCGGGTCGGAGATGTGGGCGATCGTGACCACGGTCGCTCCAGTCTAGCCCCGAGGGCGCCCGGCCCTTGCCGCCGCGCGTGGGACGATACGCCGTCGTGAACCTCCTCGACGTCCTCCTTGTGGTGCTCCTGGTCCTCGCCGGGTTCTCGGGCTACCGTCGAGGGCTCACGCTGCAGGCGTTCGGGTTCGGGGGACTCCTGCTCGGGCTCCTGGTCGGCGCGCTGATCGCTCCGGCGCTCGCCGGGCTCGTGGACGGGCCCGCACTCCAGGCCGGCATCGTGGCCGCCGTCCTGCTCTGCCTGGGCGTCGTCGGGAACGCGATCGGCTGGCTGCTGGGAACCCGGGTGCGCCGACGGGCGGCCGAGTCCCGATGGAGGTCGATCGACGCCGCGGGCGGCTCGGTGGTGACGGTCGTCGCTTCGCTCGTCGCGATCTGGTTCCTAGCCCTGAACCTCGTGACCGGCCCCTTCCCGACGGTCGCCGAGCAGATCCGTGGCTCGGCGACCGTTCGGACGCTGGAGGCGATGCTCCCGGCGCCGCCGTCGCTAGTAGGGCAGGTGCGGCGGTACTTCAACTCCCTGGGGTTCCCCGACGTCTTCACCGGGATCCCGCCCGTTCCCGCCGACCCGGTGCAACCTCCCTCCCAGATCGAGGCTCGGGCCGCGGTCGAGGCCGGCGCGTCGAGCACGGTGAGGATCATCGGTCGGGCGTGCGAGACGATCCAGGAGGGCTCTGCGTTCGTCATCGCCGAGGGCTACGTCGTGACGAACGCGCACGTCGTAGCCGGCGTGTCGGAGCCCCTGATGCAGGTACCAGGCGCCGGCAGCCAGCCCGCGATCCCCGTGCAGTTCGATCCCGAGCTCGACCTCGCACTCCTGCTCGTCGAGGAGACCCCCGGGCCGGCCCTCCCCCTGGTCACCGAGCCGATCGAGCGGGGGGCCGCGGGCGCTGTGCTCGGCTACCCGGGCGGGGGTCCACTGGACGCCCATCTGGCGGCCGTGCGCCGCACGATCGAGGCGGTCGGCCGGGACATCTACGGGCGCGGCGAGGTCGAGCGTTCGCTCCTCGAGCTGCAGACCCGGATCCGTCCTGGGAACTCGGGCGGCCCCTTCGTCCTTACCGACGGCCGGGTGGGGGGCGTCGCGTTCGCGGCCTCGAGCGGCGACGAGGACGTCGGCTACGCGATCGCCGCCTGGGAACTGGAGGAGGCGCTAGCCGGCGCGATCGGCGCCACCCTCGAGGTCGACACCGGCCCCTGCCTGTCCTGAACGACCCCGCTATCGGCCGAACGGCGGAGCGGCGAGGAAGCGACGGCCGAGGTCGAGGGTCGGCAACCTCCCCCGAGGCCTGAACGAGGGCCCCACCACGGCCGATACGGCCTAGCGTGGACGGTCCACGCAAGCTGAGAAGCATGACGGTCGCGCTGGCGGTCCTCCCGCTGGTGCTGGAGATCGCCGCGGTGACCTTCGTGAGCAGTCAGGCCGACGCGGCCGAGCCGAGCACCCGCCGCGCGCCGCACACCGCCGAGCGCGACCGGCCCCCTGTCTCGGCCGCCGCGAGGATCACGCCGGCCCGCGACCTGGGGACCGAGCAGGAGCCCTCCGGACACCTGCTCGCGCGGATCGAGCGCTCGATGCCGCTCCTTTCCCGCCCGGGCGGCAGGAGGGTCGGGACGATGCCCGCAGCCTCCCCCTACTACCGCGAGCCGACGGTCGCGTGGGTCCTCGAGGTGAGCGAGGACGGGCGGTTCGGTCGCGTGCCGATCCCCTACGCGGGTCGGGATACAACCGGATGGTTGCGGCTGCGCGGCCTGCGGACCTCGACCACGTCGGTGAGCATCCGCGCCGACCTATCGCGCCACCGCCTCTGGGTGTACCGGGGCGAGCGCGTGGTCTTATCGGCTCGCGCGGCGACCGGCGCACCGGCGTCTCCCACGCCGACCGGTCGGTACATGGTCTCGGACCGTGTCGCGTTCCCGGGCGGAGGTGTTCTCGGGACCTACGCGTTCGGGCTCTCGGGGATCCAGCCCAACCTCCCGCCGGGATGGGGCGGCGGCAACCAGCTCGCGATCCACGGCACGAACGACCCGTCGTCGATCGGGCGATCCGCGAGCGCTGGCTGCCTGAGGGTCTACGAGCGCGTCCTTGACCGACTGAAGCGCCTGCTCCGGATCGGAACGCCGGTCCTCGTCCAGGCCTAGCGAGCTCGGGCCGCGTTGATGCCGGACGACAGCGCCGCTACTCCTCCATCACCACGCGCACGTCGCCCTCGCGCTCGATCAGGGAGAAGGAAGTGATCTCACCCTCGCGCCGGAAGACGAGGCTGAGCCGGCTGTCCCCGATCGCGAGGTTCCGAACCTCCACCGTGTTGAGCCACGTCGGCATATGCGGCAGGTTCACGGTCAGCATGTTCTCGTGAGCGCGCGCGGAGATGCCGAGCATCGCCTGGAGCATCAGGAACGGCGAGCCCGCGGCCCAGGCCTGCGGCGAACACGCGATCGGGTAGCTCACCGGTCGGTTGGGCGTCCGTCGCGTGAACCCGCAGAACAGCTCGGGGAGGCGGAAGTAGTCAGCGGAGATCGCGGCGTCGAACAGCGCCGTTGCGACGCGGTTCGTCGAGCGCGCGAAGCCGTAACGCTTCAGCCCGGCCGCGATCAGCGCGTTGTCGTGCGGCCAGACCGAGCCGTTGTGGTAGCTCATCGGGTTGTAGGCGGCCGCTGCCTTGCTCATCGTGCGGACTCCCCACCCCGAGAACATGTCGGGCGCGAGCAGGCGTTTGGCGAGCGGAAGTGCCTTGTCCTCGTCGATGATGCCGCAGTACAGACCGTGGCCGGGGTTCGACATCACGGTGCGGACCTGCCTCTTGTCCGCGTCCAGCGCGGCCGCGAAGAAGTTCTCGTCCGCCATCCAGAACGCGTCGTTGAAACGGACCTTCAGGAGTTCGGCCTCCTCTTCGAGTCGCCGGGCGTCCTCAGGGCGATCCAGGGCCCGGTAGACGTCCGCCATCCGCTGTTTGGCGAGGTAGACGTAGGCCTGGACCTCGGACAAGGCGACGGGGGGCTCGGCCAGGCGTCCGTCCGCGTGGACGATCGAGTCGTGCGAGTCCTTCCACCCCTGGTTGCGCATCCCGCGCGGCGACCTGCACCGGTACTCCACGAACCCGTCGCCGTCGATGTCACCGTAGTTGTCGATCCACCCCAGGGCCGCCTCGGCGGCCGGGAGCAGACGCCGCGCGAAGTCCACGTCGCCCGTCCAGCGCAGATGTTGCGCGTAGACGATGAGGAACCACGGCGTGGAGTCCACCGAGCCGTAGTACGGCGTGTGTGGCACCACCCCGGCCCGCGCCAGCTCGCCGTCGCGGATCTCGTGCAGGATCTTGCCCGGCTGCTCGTCGCGCCAGTCGTCCACCTGGGTGCCCTGGCGTTCCGCGAGCAGCTCGAGTGCCTCCCGCGCGGGCCGGGGGTTGACGGTGAGCACCTGGTGCGACGCGATCAGTGAGTCGCGCCCGAAGATCGCCACGTACCACGGGATCCCGGCCGCCAGGACCCCGTGCTCTCCCACGTGCGTATAGAGCGCGCGCAGGTCGCGCAGGCTCCTGTCTAGGAGCTGGTTGAACAGCTCGTTGTCGGTGACGATCTGCGTCGAACCGCGCTCCCACTCCTCGTACGAGCGCCGGAGGTCGTGCACGGCGTGCTCGAAGTTCGGCGGGGACACCGGCTCCTCCTGCCCCACCCGGGGCTCCACCGTGAGTGCGAGGAGCTTCGTCTGGAACGGGCCGAGGTGCAGGCGGAACGTCGCCGTGGCCTGCGTGCCCTCGACGTCCACAGCATCGGGATCGGTGTCGAACGCGACCCGCGTCACCCGCCGCAGGTCGTCCCGTCCGTCATAGACGAACTCGACCGTCCTCTCACGCACCAGCGGAGGACGCGCCTCCTGCGGGCGCTCCCGCGCCATCCCCCGCACCTCGAAGATGTCGGCGAAGTCGGCCCCGAACACGAACGCGACGTCGACCGAGACGGCGAAGGAGTTGTAGTTCTTCACCCGCACCCGCTCGAACAGTCGACCGTCGATCGCTCGGACCCGGCGGATGTTCAGGGTCTGCTGCGGGACCGCGAGCACGTCCCCCTCGAACAGGTCGGGGTTCGTTAGGTCCACGTGCGACATGTACCCGCGCTCCGAGGTCGACGAGAGCAGGACCGGGTCGCGCCCGTTGATCGTCATCCGGAAGGACGAGAGGAACCGCGTGTCGCGCGAGTAGAGCCCGAGCCCGTAGTCGCCGCCGTGGTCGAGGTTGCCCTCGCGATCCGTGTAGAGGAAGGTGTCGCCCTCTTTCACGGCGAGCGTCTTGCTCGCGAGGTCGGTGACGAGGACGGGCGCGGCTCCCTGCTCGGGTCGTTCGGAAGCCGGGCGCGGTTGGACGTTGGCACTCATACGAAGGACGGGGGCGAGTCTAGGTTCGGCATCTGGCTCATTCAATGACATCGGTCACAGGCGGGGTCGACCGGAGCCTCAGCCCAAGACGATCTCGACGCCGGAGGCGCGCACGGCTACCCGGAGCACGCGCCAGCCCTCGCCTGGGTCGGCGACGACGTGCTCGTCGTCTTCGAAGGCTAGCAGGGTGGGACCCGATCCCGACACACACACAGGCAAACCCTCTGCCCGGACCGCCTTGAAGACCGCAAGGGCCTCCGGGACCAGGCCGAGCCGAACCTCCTCGTGCAGACGGTCCCGCATCGCCGAGAACAGCAGCCCGGGCTCGTGCAGGAGCGCTACCGCGGTGAGGGCGGCGTGGCCCGCGTTCGCGACGGCGTCGGGCCGTGGGACTATCGCCGGGAGCACCCGGCGCGCCTCGTCGGTGGATAGCCGAAGATGGTCCGGGACCAGGAGCACCGGGCGGAGCTGGGGGTCGGGGTCGAACCGCGCAACGACCCTAGCGTCGACCACCATCGTGAACCCGCCGAACACGGCCGCGGCCGCATTGTCCGGATGACCTTCGATCGCGGCGGCCACCTCTAGGACATCGGTCTGTCCCATCCCGAGGCCGAGCGCCGCGTCGGCGAGCGAGACGCCGGCGACCGCCGCCGCCGCCGAGGAGCCGAGGCCCCGCTCCAGCGGGATCCGGTTCACGCCGTGGAGCGCACCTCCGGGTGGCTCGACGCCGTGGCGGCGGGCGGTCTCGGCGATCGAACGCGTCACGAGGTCGGAGCCGTCGGTGGGCAGCTCGACCGCGCCCTCCCCTTCCCAGGTGACGCCGGGCTCGGCGTCGGTGTCGAGCGTGACCTCGTTCACGAGTTCAAGGGCCAGCCCGAAGCAGTCGAACCCGGGGCCGAGGTTCGCACAGGTGGCGGGCACGCGGGCGGTCAGACCCACGCCTACAGCCCGAGTTCGGTGGCGACGGCGTGGGGATCCGCGGAGACGCTCGGCGGGTGGGCAGCCCCGGTGATCGCCCACTCGGGGTCCTTCAGCCCGTGGCCGGTCAGGACGCAGACGACGAGTGCGCCCGCCGGCAGCCGGCCCTCGGCGGACAGGTGCAGGAGCCCGGCTACGCTGGCGGCGGACGCCGGCTCGGCGAACAAGCCCTCGTGCGCGACGCGCCGGTACGCGGCCAGGATCTCTCGGTCGGTGACGGCGAGTATGCCGCCCTCGGACTCGGTGGCCGCCGCCATCGCCAGGTCCCACGAAGCCGGGTTGCCGATACGGATCGCGCTCGCGATCGTCTGCGGGTCCTTCACCGGCTCGCCCTTGACGAGCGGCGCCGCGCCGGCCGCTTGGAACCCGAACAGGCGCGGGGGCTCTGCGATCGTCCCGTCGGACAGGTACTCCGAGTAGCCCATCCAATGGCTCGAGATGTTGCCGGCATTGCCGACCGGCACGCAGTGCAGGTCGGGCGCGCGGCCGAGGGCGTCCACGACCTCGAACGCGAGCGTCTTCTGCCCCTGGAGCCGGTACGGGTTCACCGAGTTCACGAGCGTCACGGGGTAATGCTCCGCGAGGTCCCGCGCGAGCTCGAGCGAGGCGTCGAAGTTCCCCTCGACCTCGAGGACGCGCGCGCCGTGGACGAGCGTGCCCGCCATCTTGCCGAGCGCGACCTTCCCCTTGGGGACCAGCACCGCGCAGGTGAGCCCGGCCTTGCCGGCGTAGGCGGCTGCGCTCGCGCTGGTGTTGCCCGTGGAGGCGCACACCACGGCCTTCGAGCCCTCCTCGACGGCCTTGCTTATCGCGAGCGTCATCCCGCGATCCTTGAAGGAGGCCGTGGGGTTCGCGCCCTCGTACTTCAGCCAGACATCGCAGCCGGTCTCGGCAGATAGCGGCTCCGAGCGCACGAGCGGCGTGCCGCCCTCGCACAGCGTGACGACCGGCGTCGTGTCGGTGACCGGGAGCCGGTCCCGGTACTCCTCGATGATGCCGCGCCATGGATGCGCCACGCCTACTCCTCGGCCTCGACGCGCAGGATGCTGCGGACCTCCTCGACCGCGGGGAGGTCGCGCAGCGTGGCGACGGCCTCCTGGAACGCGCCCTCGAGAGCCCGGTGCGTGATGAACACGAGTTGGGCGTCGCGGCCCGTCCCCTCCTGCCACACGCTCCTGATCGAGACGTCGCTCTGCCCGAAGACGCTCGCGATCTCGGCGAGCACGCCCGGGCGGTCCTCGACGCGGAGCAGGATGTAGTACTGGCCGGTCATCTCGGCCATCGGACGGATCGTGCGCTCGTGGAAGCAGGTGCACCCGACGCCGCGCGCGTCGGCGAGCAGGTTCCGCGCGACGCTCACGAGGTCTCCGACCACGGCCGTCGCGGTCGGGGCACCGCCGGCGCCGCGGCCGTAGAACATCAGCTCGCCCACCGCTTCGCCCTCGACGAAGACGGCATTGAAGGCATCGCGAACGCTCGCGAGAGGGTGCGCCGCAGGGATCATCGCCGGATGCACACGGGCGGCTATCCTCTCGTCGTCCCCCATCTCCGCGATCGCGAGGAGCTTCACGACGTAGCCGAGCCGCCGCGCGAACTCGATGTCCTCTGTGCTCACCCGCGTGATGCCCTCGCGGAACACGTCGGCCGCGGTCACTCGAGCGTTGAACGCGATCGATGCCAAGATGGCGCACTTGGCCGCGGCGTCGTGCCCCTCGACGTCGGCAGCGGGATCAGCCTCCGCGTAGCCCAGACGCTGTGCCTCGGCCAGCACGTCGTCGAAGGCCCGGTCCTCCTCCGACATCTTCGTGAGGATGAAGTTCGTGGTCCCGTTGACGATGCCCAGCACCCGGCGGATGCGCTCGCCCGAGAGCGACTCCTTCAGCGGCCGGATCAGTGGGATGCCGCCGCCGACCGCGGCCTCGAAGTACAGGTCCAGGCCCTTGGCGTCCGAGGCGTCGAACAGCTCGCGACCGCGGGTGGCGAGCAGCTCCTTATTGGCCGTCACGACCGGCTTCTCGCGGTCGAAGGCGGCGAGGATCAACGAACCCGCCGGCTCGGATCCGCCGATCAGCTCACACACGATGTCGACGTCGGGATCCTCGACGACGGCCATCGGGTCGGTGACGAAAGCGTCAGCCGGCAACGGCACATCGCGGTCGCGCACCGGATCGCGCACCGCGACGCGGGTCACCTCGAGGCGACAGCCAGCGCGGCGAGCGATGTCGTCCCGGTGACCGTGCAGCAGGCGGATCACCGCGGCCCCAACCGTTCCGCAGCCGAGCATGCCCACCCGCAGCACCCGCTCGCTCAATCCCTCTCAGCTCCTTCGGCAGGGGGGGTATCGCTCGCGCTCCCGCGCTCGCCGCCCTCCAGACCCTCGAGTACCGCCGCGCCGATCCACACGGCCATCAGTATCTCGTCCTCGTAACCGTAGGACTTCTTCGCGTGGCGGACGAGCCGACCCTCCTGCTCGAAGCCGAACCGCCGGTACAGGGCGATCGCCGCCTGGTTGTGCGGGTAGACGGTGAGCTCGACGCGCTCGACAGCTTGGTCGCAGGCCCAGCGCATCGCCTCCTTCATCAGCGCCGTCCCGACCCCGCGGCCGCGCCGGTCGGCGACGACGAACATCCCGAGCGTCGCCACGTGCCGAGTTGCCGGGTGGTCGTCCCGACGGATCGAGAGGCTGCCGATCAACCGATCGCCCTCGAAGGCGAGCAGGTGGGCGCCATCGCCGTCGTAGGCGGAACGGAACCTTCGACGGTAGAA
>DATEDE010000212.1:0-4405 GCA_035286545.1 Actinomycetota bacterium
TCGGTGCTCCGAGCGCTCGACACGCTCGGGCGTCGGCAGCGTGCGGCCGTCGTCCTCACCGACCTCCTCGGGTACGACTCTTCGGAGGCGGGGCGGATGCTCGGGATCAAGGCCACGACCGTCCGGACGCTGGCGGCCGAGGCCCGCGCGATCCTCCGGAGCGAACTGGAGCCCATCGATGCATGACACGACCTGGTTGCTCGAGCGCGCAGGCGAGCGGTTCGAGATGCGCGAGCCGGCGCTGGAACGGCTCGTCGGACGGCGTGCTCGAAAGACCCGGAGCCGGCAGCTAGCGACGGCGGCCGTGGCGCTCGGGGTCTCGATCCTCGGGGTCGGGGTAGCGATCGTGGCGCTCCGGACGCGCAGTTCGGTCGTCCCGGCATCGGGGTTCGCGCCTGAACCGGTCGAGTCCGGGGACGTGGGGTGGGCGGCGTTCCTGCTGCCCTCGGTCGCCATATGGGCCTCGGTCGGCGCGCTGGCGCTGGCGATCCTCGCGGTCGGGCGGATCCAGCACCGCGGGTCGACACCGTCTCTTCGAATCGCGGAAGAGCCACGAGCACGCTTCGCTACACCAACCACGCCGGCGGGGTCGCCGCCGGCGAGCGTGAAGGGGAACGGACGGAAGGGGGGAACCATGGGAACGCACGTCGAGTCGTTCCCCGCCCGTCACACGGCGAGGAACTTGTGGGTGACGATCGGGGCCTTGGTCCTGCTGGCGCTCGCGGTCGGCACCGGCGTCGCGATCGGGCGGGCGACCGTCGAGGAGCCCGCGCCGCCAGCGGAGCCGTTGGGCCTAGCTTCGACCGAGGTCGTCCAGGCGTTCGACGCGAACATCGCTGCGCTCAACGCCGTCGACGAGGCCGCGCTGGCGGCGACCTACGCCGAAAGAGCGGTGTTCACCGACACGATCGCCGGCATCGAGACCGTGGGTGCCGACGAGATCGCCGGCTTGTACCTCGAGGACATGTCCCCCGGAGACTGGGACCTCCAACGCGCGAGCGAGGTCGTGCAGATCGGCAACGCCGCCGCAGCCGCGTTCACCTATTACGGAGGGTCGGGGATCGCCGTCATGCAATTCGACGGCGAGATGAAGATCTTCCATCACTGGACCATGGCCGGCTGACCCCTCGGCCCCGGGACGAGGCGGGGCCCCCGGATGACCTCCGGGGGCTCTCGCCGTAGACTCCGGCCCATGGCCACGACCGAGGACCGGCCGCCGATCGTGCTACGCACGGTCGAGGACCGGATCGAGGAGCTCCGCAAGCGCAAGGTGGCCCTACTCGACCCGGCCCGCAAGGACGCGGTCCGCAAGCAGCACGAGAAGGGCAAGCTCACAGCCCGAGAGCGCATCGAGCTGCTCATGGACCGCGGCTCGTTCGAGGAGCTCGACCCGCTGGTCGTCCACCGCAGCCACGACTTCGGCATGGACCGGCAGCGTCCGCCCGGCGACGGGGTGGTCACGGGCTACGGGACGATCGACGGTCGGCGCGTGTTCGTCGCCAGCCAGGACTTCACCGTGATCGGCGGCTCGCTCGGCGAGGTGCACGCGGAGAAGATCTGCAAGGTGCTCGACCTCGCGATGAGCACCGGCGCGCCCTTCATCCAGATCAACGACTCGGGCGGGGCCAGGATCCAGGAGGGCGCGGCGAGCCTCGCGGGCTACGGCCACGTGTTCGAGCGCAACGTGCGCGCCAGCGGCGTGATACCGCAGATCAGCGTGATCATGGGACCGTGCGCCGGCGGCGCGGTCTACTCCCCCGCGATCACCGACTTCACCTTCATGGTGCGCGAGACCTCGCACATGTTCATCACGGGGCCCGACGTGATCAAGGCGGTCACCGGCGAGGAGGTAACGTTCGAGGAGCTCGGGGGCGCGATGACGCACGCCAGCAAGTCCGGCGTCGCCTCGTTCGTTAGCCAGGACGAGGAGGAGTGCCTGGCGATGGTCCGGCACCTGCTTTCGTACCTGCCGCAGAACAACCTTGAGGATCCGCCGGGCTACACGGCGGTCGACGACCCCGAGCGGCGCGACGAGGGGCTCACCCACCTCGTGCCGGACTCCGCGAAGGAACCGTACGACATGCACGAGGTGATCCGGCGAGTGGTCGACGACGGCGACTTCTTCGAGGTCTTCCCGTTCTGGGCCATGAACATCGTCGTCGGCTTCGCGCGACTGGACGGCCGGAGCGTGGGGATCATCGCTAACCAGCCGAAGGTCCTGGCCGGGACGCTGGACATCGATTCCAGCGAGAAGGCCTCGCGCTTCGTGCGGTTCTGCGACGCGTTCAACGTCCCGATCGTCACGTTCGTGGACGTCCCGGGGTTCCTGCCGGGGACCGAGCAGGAGTACCACGGCATCATCCGCCACGGCGCCAAGCTGCTCTACGCGTTCGCCGAGGCAACGGTCCCACGCCTGACGGTGATCACGCGCAAGGCGTACGGGGGCGCGTACCTGGTCATGAACTCCAAACACCTGCGCGCCGACGTCTCGTTCGCCTGGCCGACGGCGGAGATAGCGGTGATGGGTCCGGACGGCGCCGTCAACGTGGTCTTCCGCAAGGAGATCGAGAAGGCCGAGGACCCCAGGGCGAAGCGGGCAGAGCTGATCGCGCAGTACCAGGACAAGTTCGCGACGCCGTACATCGCGGCCGAGCGCGGTTTCATCGACGACGTGATCGAACCGGCCGAGACCCGTAAGCGCCTGATCGCCGCCCTTCGGATGCTCGCCACCAAGCGCGAGACCGTCCCCGCGCGTAAGCACGGGAACATCCCACTATGAGCGATGACCGCCGTTTCGAGCTCCCAGAGGACGTGACGGTCGAGGAGGAGCGTGCCGTCATCCGCGCGCTCGAGCGCTACTTCGCGCAGGAGAGCCCGCACCCGCACCCGTGGGTGCTCGCCGGGCGGATCGACGCGATGGGCCTCGGCGCGCTCCAGGCCCGGCACCACACCGACGCGCCTTGGGAGGTCGGCCGCCACGCGCCGTTCGCGCGCCGAGGTGTCCCGCCGACGCACGGCCGCGGCGACACGCGCTAGATGGCCGCGACCCCGACGCCGGGCGCGGTACGCGGCCGGGACGAGGCGCTCGCGGCGTTCGTCGCGGAAGGGTGTTCTGCGCCCCGCCCGTGGCGCAACGGCCCCGGCGACACGTACGGGGTGCACGCCCACGGCGCCCACAAGGTGCTGTTCTGCCTGGACGGGTCGATCACGTTCCACCTGGCCGAGGGCGACGTGACCCTGCGGGCCGGCGACCGGTTCGACATCGAGCCCGGGACCGAGCACGCGGCGACCGTCGGGCCCGACGGGTGCTCGTGCATCGAGGCCTCGCGATGAGGGTCGGGGTCCAGGTCGACCAGCTGTTCTTCGCGACACCCGGCGGGATAGGCACGTACATCCGGAACCTGGTCCCGGCGCTCGGCCGGCAAGATCCCTCGCTGAAGCTCACGCTCTTCCACTCGAGGTTCGCCTCGCACGACGCGCCCGAACGCTGGATGCGCGACCACTGGGTCGAGGAGCTCCCCTGGTCGATCAGGACGCTGTACCCGCGCTGGGACACCCTCGGCCGACCGGCGCTGCCGGCCTCGCTCGGGGCGCTCGACATCGCCCACGCAACGAACCCGGTGGCGATCCCGCCCGCAGCCGAAGGCCAGCGCCTGGTCGTCACCGTGCACGACCTGGCCTTCGAGAACTATCCGAGCCTGTTCCCCTGGCAGTGGCGGGCGTTGTACCGCCTTGGGCTGCGCGCGGCCGTCAAGCGGGCCGACGCGATCCTCACACCTTCGAGGAACACGGCCGAGGACGTCTTGTCGCGCACGAAGGTCGACCCCCGCAAGCTCCACGTCGTGCCCCTGGCGGCGGCGCTCCCGACATCCGGCGGGGACGTCGGTGAGATCCTCGCCCGGCTGAAGGTGCGACCGCCGTACGTGCTATCCGTCGGGACGATCGAGCCGCGCAAGAACCTCGTTCGGCTGGTGCGGGCGTACCGGCGCGTGGCCTCGACGGGTGTGCCGCACGCGCTCGTCTTGGCCGGGCCGCTCGGCTGGCACCACGAGTCGCTGATGCGCGAGCTCGCACTCGAGGGCCCCGGCGTGATCTTGATGACCGGCTCGCTCGGGCCCGACGAGCTCGACGCCGTCTACCGGGCCGCCGAGGCGTTCGTCTACCCCTCGCTGTACGAGGGGTTCGGGCTCCCGGTCCTGGAGGCGATGGCGCGCGGCATCCCTACGATCGCCTCGAACACCTCCTCGATCCCCGAGGTGAGCGGCGATGCGGCCCTCAGCGTGAACCCGCGCTCGGTCCGCGAGATCGCAGCGGCGATCGAGTCGGTGTGCTCGGACGCAGAGCTCGCCGAGAAGCTCGCGGCACGCGGACGCGCCAGGGCGGAGCGCTTCTCGTGGGACGAGAC
>DATEDE010000213.1:0-2144 GCA_035286545.1 Actinomycetota bacterium
ACCCCGACCACCCACGGCAGGAACATCGAGACCGCGCCCGAGCCGAAGCGGATGTCCACGTACCCGAAATACGCATCGTCGGCCGCGACGGCCAGATCGCACGCGAGCATCAGGTCCGTCCCTCCGGCCAGGCAATATGAGTGGACGCTCGCGATGACGGGCTTCGGGTGGTCCAAGATCGCGAGCATCTGCTCCGTCGAGTGCTTGAGCTCCGCGTACCAGTGTTTCGAGTCCTGGGCACCGCCCGCCGCGTCCTCCGTGAGGTCGTATCCAGCGCAGAACGCCCGGCCGGCGCCGCGGAGCACCAGAACGCGCACCGCGTCGTCCTCCGCGGCCTCGTCCAGCGACCGCATCAGCGCCGACATCAACTCGCCGTTCAAGGCATTCAGGGCCTTCGGCCGGTTCATCGTCAGGCGGCGCACGGACCCGATGTCCTCTATCAGCAGGACTGCCTCGTCGGCGGCGGGCTCGGTCACGGTGATCCCTTCCTTCCGGCTCGGCGGGCTCGGACCCGGATGATACACAGAGCCTTGAACGGTCCTTCAGTCGACGCCTGGCCGGGCCGAAGGCGACCTCGCCCCCCACGCCCCGTGGTTCCGATCGCTTCCTCGCGGTCCGCTGGCCGTCGGAGGACCGGTCGCGCTCGCCCGATTGGGTTGCTACCGCACGCGCGCTGTGCTACTCAGAGTCGTTGAACCGCCGTACAGGGTTCTCGTCCGATGCCAGCCAAGGGGCAGGATCAAGGAGGGGCACACATGGCACACCCACACGAGCGTCGTTCTGGTGGAGGCCTGGATCGACGTGAGTTCCTCCTGCGCTCGCTCGGCGCCGCGGTGGCGCTACCCTCGGCGTCGGCGATCCTGGCCGCATGCGCCAAGCCCGGTGAGGGCGGCACCGGTTCCGCGGGCGCCGTCGGCACCGGGGGCGTGGACCTCGGCGGCCCGTACCCGATCCCCACCGCCGATAGCCCGGTGACCTGGACGATCTACGACGACGTGCCGCCGATCGCCGACGGCCTGAAGGTAGAGGAGGGCGCGACCCTCCAGATCTACAACTGGGACCAGTACATCTGGAAGAAGCAGGTCGAGAAGTTCTGTGAGAAGCACGGCGCCGACTACAAGATCACGACCTTCCAGAACATGGACGAGGCGCTCACGAAGATCAGGACCGGCGAGCTGAAGTTCGACATCTTCTTCCCGACGAGCGACACGTTCGGCAAGCTGATCTCATCCAAGCTGCTGCGGCCCCTGAACCACAGCTACATCCCGCACCTCGAGGAGAACGTCTGGCCGCAGCTCGTGAACCCCTATTACGACCAGGGCTCCCTGTACAGCGTGCCTTACGCGGTGTACACGACCGGGATCGCGTACCGCCGCAACGTCATCAGCGACGAGCAGATCTACGGGATGGGCAACCCGTACGACATCCTGTGGGATCCCGCGTACAAGGGACGCTCCGGCGTCTACGACAGCTACCGCGACACGATGAGCATGTCGCTGCTGCACCTGGGCAACGAGAACGTGAACACGGACAAGCAGGAGGATATCGACGCCGTCGAGGCGGACCTGCTCGACCTGATCGACAAGGTCGACGTCCGCTACTCGATCAACGGCGCGTACAAGCTTCTGCCGGAGAACCAGTACGACGTGCACCTGTCGTGGTCCGGCGACATCGTCGCGGGCTGGTTCTACGTGAGCAAGGACACCGCCTACGAGGACCTCGGCTACTGGTTCCCCGAGGACCGGCGCGGGATGATCGGCAACGACACGATGGCGATCCCGGCCAACGCCGAGCACCCCGTGCTCGCGCACGAGTTCTTGAACTTCATGCTGTCCTTCCCCGCGGCGATGGACAACTTCGCCTGGGTCGGATACCAGCCGCCCCAGAACGAGGCGCAACCCGGCGCACTCACCACGACGGAGAGCGTCTGGGGCGAGCCTTACGTCTTCCCGTGGATGGAGGCGGCGGTCGTGCGCAAGGAGGACTTCGAGCGCGGCCTGCCACAGTGGGAGCTCACGCCGGACGTCGACGACATGTGGCACGACGCCTGGCAGAACTTCCGAGCCGGTGCGAAGTAGCGACGCGCTCGAACCCACGAAGTCCGAACGCCGCCGTGCCGAGCGCGAGGCGGCCAACGAGACCGG
>DATEDE010000214.1:0-4113 GCA_035286545.1 Actinomycetota bacterium
GACGGCGCGGTGAACGGCGCGGCCGGGCTCACGAAGGTCTCAGCCAAGGTGGTTCACGCGTTCGACCGCAACGTGATCGACGGCGCGGTGAACGGCGCGGGGAACCTCGCCGGATTCACCGGCGGTCTCCTGCGGTACATCCAGTCGGGCAACGTCCAGCGCTACGCCGCGTTCCTGTTCACCGGCGTCGTGGTGTTGGCCATCGTCTTCACGAGGATCTGAGAGGGGTCGGGCAGATGACGTGGGAGAACTCGGCGATCACCATCGCCACGCTCCTGCCCCTGGTGGGGGCGTTGGTGATCGCGCTCGTACCGCGGGAGAACGAACAGGCGGTCAGGGCGCTCGGCATCGTGTTCACGGGCGCCGCGCTCGTCGTGGCGATCATGATCGCGGGTGGGTTCGACTACAGCGGGGCGACGCAGCTGCAGTTCGAGCTGGACACGCGCTGGATCCCCGCGATCAACGCCCGGTACCACGTCGGGATCGACGGCATCAGCCTGCCGCTGTTCCTGCTGACGTTCGTCCTGTCGTTCCTGTGCGCGATCTACACCTGGCGGTTCGTCCCGAAGCCCGGCAAGACGAAGGCGTTCCTCGCGCTCATGCTCCTGCTCGAGACCGGTATGGCCGGCACGTTCATCGCCTTCGACCTGATCCTGTTCTTCATCTTCTGGGAGCTGGTCCTGGTTCCGATGTACTTCCTGATCGGCATCTGGGGCAGCGAGAACCGCGAGTATGCCTCGATCAAGTTCTTCCTCTACACGCTGTTCGGGTCGATCTTCATGTTGCTGGGGTTCCTGGCGATGTACTTCAGCTCGGACATCGGCGGCGGCGTGCACACGTTCGACATCGTGGCGCTCCAGGGGTACGCGGCCTCCGGCGGATTCACGGACACGTTCCAGCTGGTGGTGTTCGGGGCCGTGGGGCTGGGGTTCGCGGTGAAGGTCCCGATGTGGCCGTTCCACACCTGGCTCCCCGACGCGCACACCGAGGCCCCCACGGTCGGCTCGGTCCTGCTGGCCGGGGTGATGCTGAAGATGGGGACCTACGGGTTCGTGCGGATCGCGCTGCCGGTCCTTCCCTACGGCGCCGAGAGGTACGCGCCCTGGATCGGCCTGCTGGCCGCGATCGCGATCGTCTACGCGGCGCTCGCGTGCCTGGCCCAGAAGGACCTCAAACGGCTCATCGCATTCAGCTCGGTGGGCCATATGGGGTTCGTGATGCTGGGCATCGCGACCCTCACGACGATCGGGATCAACGCGGCGATCTTCGGGATGGTGGCGCACGGCCTCATCACGGGGATGCTCTTCTTCTGCGTGGGGTCGGTCTACGACCGGTACCACACGCGCGAGATGGCCGAGATCGGCGGCGGCCTGATGCAGAAGCTGCCGTACCTGGGCGGCGTGTTCGCGTTCGTGGCGATCGCCTCGCTCGGCCTGCCGGGTCTCGCCGGCTTCTGGGGCGAGGTGATGGCGCTCCTATCCTCGTTCGAGCCGGCGACGGTCCTGTCGGACGCCGGGCTGACGGGCGTGTTCCGCGCCTTCATGATCGCGGGCGGGATCGGGACGATCCTGACCGCAGGCTACTTCCTGTGGATGCTCCAGCGCGTGAACATGGGGACGGTGCCCGAGAAGTGGAAGGGCGAGGCCTTCCCCGATGTCGTGGCGGTGGAGTGGGCCTCGTGGGTCCCGCTGCTCCTGGCCATCGTGGCGTTCGGCCTGTTCCCGCGCATGTTGCTGGGCGTGACGCAGGAGTCGGTCGAGGCGATCTCGCACGTGTTCGGCGGATAGACGCAGGCGACGGGGCTCGGGGAGACGATGAACCAGTCGGTCGACATCGGGGCGATCCTGCCGGAGATGATCCTGGCGGGGACGATCGTGCTCGTGCTGATCGTCGACGCCTTCCTGTCGCCCAGGCGCAAGTGGTTCGCGATGCCGATCGCGTTCATCGGCGTAGTAGCCGCTCTGGTCGCCACCCTGACGCTGATCGGGGAGACGCGGGTGACTTTCGGCGGCGCCTATGTGGTCGACGACTTCGCCGTCTTGTTCAAGACGTTCTTCCTGACGGTAGCGCTGATCGTGCTGATGATCTCGTCCCGGTACTTCCGCGAGGGCCGCTTCTACCAGGGCGAGTTCTACTTCCTGCTGCTCACCTCGTTCCTAGGGTGCCTCATGATGCCTTCCTCACGCGATCTGCTGATGCTGTTCATCTCGCTCGAGCTCGTTTCGGCACCGGGGTTCCTGATCGCAGCGTTCCGCAAGTCCGACCCTCGATCCAACGAGGCGGGGATCAAGTTCTTCCTCATCGGCGTCCTGTCGACCGCGGTGATGCTCTACGGGATGAGTCTGATCTACGGCGTGACCGGGACCCTGAACCTCGTCGAGATCGGCCGGGCGCTCTCGGGCGTACTGGGCGAGGGCCGGGAAACGCTGGTGCTCGCGGCGATCCTGCTCATCGTGACGGGGTTCGCTTTCAAAGTGAGCGCCGTCCCGTTCCAGTTCTGGGCGCCCGATACCTACGAGGGCGCCCCGGTACCGGTCGCGGCGTTCCTGGCCACCGCGTCCAAGGCGGCGGGCTTCGCCGGGCTCCTGCAGCTGATGTTCGTCGCCTTCCCTGCCCAGTACGAGTTCTGGACGCCGATCTTCGCGACGCTGTCGATCCTCACGATGGTGATCGGCAACTTCGTGGCGCTCCAGCAGCGGCAGATCGTCCGGCTGCTCGCGTACTCGAGCATCGCCCAGGCCGGGTACATGCTGCTGCCGTTCGCCCTGGTCTCGGCCGATCAGGGGGTGAACGAGTCGGCCTTCGCGGCGGCCGTCACGTACATCCTCATCTACTCGATCATGACGCTCGGCGCGTTCGCGGTTGTGGTCGCCGTGTCCAGGGAGGCGCGGAGCCTTCAGATCACCGACTTCGCGGGCCTCGGCAAGCGCGCGCCGGTCATCGCGGTCTCGATGACCGTGTTCATGGTCTCGCTGGCCGGGATCCCGCCCACCGCGGGGTTCTGGGGCAAGTTCCTCGTCTTCAGCGCCGCGATCGAGCGCGGCGAGATCGGGATCGCGCTCGCCATCGTGATGCTGGTGACCTCGGTCGTGAGCCTGTTCTACTACCTCGCGGTCCCGCGGCAGATGCTCTTCGTCGAGCCGGACCAGGAGCGCCGGCTCACCGCTCCGGTGCTGGTCACGGCGGTGACGGTCCTCGCGACCGTGGTCGTGATAGCCGTGGGATTCTGGCCCGAGCTGCTGGCGCATTTCCCGCCGCTCGCTACCCTGGTGGGGCAGTAGCCGGATCGCGAGAACCCATCGGGCCGGAGCGGCGAACCTGTTGTGAAGACGAGGGGAGACCTCACGTGATCGGCGTCAACCGCATCAAGACCTGGATCCTGATCGCCGGCCTGGCCGGGCTGTTCGTGGCCGTGGGTGCCCTGATCGGGGGACGGTCCGGCGCCACGTTCGCGCTGGTCATCGCCCTGGTCTTCAACGTCGCGATGTACTGGTTCTCGGGGAGCATCGCGATCCGCTCCACCCGCTCCAGGCTCGCTTCCGAACAGGAGTACCCGCGGCTGCACGCGATCGTGCGCGAGCTGTCACAGGCGAACTCCATGCCGATGCCCGAGGTCTACGTTTCGGACATGATGCAGCCGAACGCGTTCGCGACCGGGCGGAACCCCCGCAACGCGAAGGTCTCGGTCACGAAGGGCATCCTGGAGATACTGGACGAGCGCGAGCTCCGTGGCGTGCTCGCCCACGAGCTGTCCCACGTCGCGAACCGGGACATCCTCGTGAGCTCGGTCGCCGCCGCGATCGGTACGGCGATCTCCTACCTCGCCTACATGGCCTTCTGGTTCGGCGGGGACGACGACGAGGGCGGCAGCCCGCTCGTGATGCTCGTGGCCTGGATCTTCGCCCCGCTGGCGGCCGGGATCATCCAGATGGCGGTCTCGCGCTCCCGCGAGTACCAGGCGGACGAGTCGGGCGCGATCCTGTCACGCGACCCGGATGCCCTGGCGAGCGCGCTCCTCAAGCTGGAGCAGGCCGCGGGACGGGTGCCCGCGCCCTCGAGCCTGAAGCCGTCCGAGGCGCACCTGTTCATCGTGAACCCGCTGCGCGGAGGCCA
>DATEDE010000215.1:0-8320 GCA_035286545.1 Actinomycetota bacterium
GGTTGGCCAGTTCGAGCCCCAGGTACGTCGTCTTGAGGTCCACGCTCACGTCGGCACCTCCCGTTCAACCCCGGCGAGCTGTTCGTACAGGTGCCGGCGTTCCTCGGCGTCGGCCTGCGCCAGGCGCTGGAGCTCGGCGAACGCCTCCGGCTTGGAGCGCGCGAGCATCGCGAATCGCGCCTCCTTGGCCTGGAAATCCTTGAGCGCCACCGTCGGTGCCTTGCTGTCGAGCTGCATCGGGTGCCGGCCGTCGACGGCCCGGCGCGGGTCGTAACGCCACAGCGGCCAGAACCCGCTCTTCACGGCTTCGGTCTGGTGGCTCATCGAGGTCGACATGTCGATCCCGTGCTCGATGCACGTGCTGTACGCGATGATCAGCGATGGCCCGGCCCAAGCCTCGGCCTCGGCGAGCGCCTTGACCGTCTGAGCGTTGTCCCCGCCGATCGCGATCTGCGCCACGTACACGTTCCCGTAGCCCGCAGCGAAGAGGCCGAGGTCCTTGCGCGGCACCTGCTTGCCGCCGGCCGCGAACTTCGCGACCGCGCCGCGCGGCGTGGCCTTGGATGCCTGCCCGCCCGTGTTCGAGTAGACCTGCGTGTCCAGGACGAGGACGTTCACGTCGCGACCGGTCGCGAGCACGTGGTCCAGACCGCCGAACCCGATGTCGTATGCCCACCCGTCCCCGCCCACGATCCACACGCTCTTGCGCACGAGCGCGTCGGCGACGGCGAGCAGGTTCCGCGCCTCGTCGTCCTCGCGCGCGTCGAGCAGTGCCTTCAGCGCGGCGACGCGCTCGCGTTGCTCGGCGAGCTGGGTCTCGTCCTCCTGAGGCGCTTCCAGGACCGCGTTCGCGAGCTCCTCGCCGAGCGAGGGCGCTTGGCGCTCCAGGAGCCGACGGGCGTACTCCACCTGGTGATCGAGAGCGAGGCGCATGCCCAGGCCGAACTCCGCGTTGTCCTCGAACAGCGAGTTCGCCCACGCGGGGCCGCGGCCGTTCGCGTCCTGCGACCACGGCGTGGTCGGCAGGTTCCCGCCGTAGATCGAGGAGCACCCGGTGGCGTTCGCGACCAGGATGCGGTCCCCGTACATCTGGGAGAGCAGCTTCAGGTACGGCGTCTCGCCGCATCCTGCGCACGCCCCGCTGAACTCGAACAGCGGCTCGAGCATCTGCGAGCCCTTGATCGAGGCGACCTTGACCTCACGCCGGTCCGCAGGAGGGATCTCGAGGAAGAAGTCGAACGCGGCGCGCTCAACATCCAGGTGATCGGACTTGGGTTCCATGTCGATCGCCTTGTGCTTCACGACCTCCTTCGAACGAGCCGGGCAGACGTCGACGCAGACCGCGCACCCGGTGCAATCATCGGGCGCGACCTGGATGGTCATCCGCTTGCCGGGGTGCTCGCGGTCGCGCCATTCCTTGTGCTTGAAGCCGGGGGGAGCTCCGTCGACGGCCGCCGGATCGAAGACCTTCATCAGGATCGCTGCGTGCGGGCAGACCAGCGCGCATTTCGCGCAGTCGATGCAGATCTCCGGATCCCAGATCGGGATCTCGTGGGCGATGGACCGCCGCTCCCACCGGGCCGTATCGGTTGGGAACGTGCCGTCCACCGGAAGCGCCGAGACCGGGAGCAGGTCGCCGCGCCCGGCGATCATCGCGGCGGTCACGCGCTGTACGAAGTCGGGGGCATCCTCGGGCACCGGGGGCAGGCGGTGCAGGTCGCCCGAGACCGCGGCCGGGACCCGGACCTCCCTCAGTCCCTCCAGCGCCGCGTCCACGGCGGCGAAGTTCTGCTCGACGACCACGCGCCCCCGCTTCCCGTAGGACTTCTGGATGGCCGTCTTGATGCGCTCGATGGCCTCGGTCTGGTCGAGCACGCCGGCCAGCGCGAAGAAGCAGGTCTGCAGGACGGTGTTGACTCGCGAGCCGAGGCCGGCCGCGCTGGCCGCCCTCTGCGCGTCGACGACGAAGAACCGGAGGCCCTTGTCGACGATCTGCCGTTGGGTCTCCACGGGCAGGTGATCCCACACGTCCTGCGGCCCGAACGGGCTGTTCAGCAGGAACGTCGCACCCGGCGCCGCGAGCTCGAGCACGTCCTGGCGCTCCAGGAACCCGAACTGGTGGCAGGCGACGAAGTCCGCGGTTCCCGCACCGATCAGGTAGGACGAGCGGATCTCGCGCGGTCCGAACCGCAGGTGGGACACCGTCATCGCGCCGGCCTTCTTGGAGTCGTACACGAAGTACCCCTGCGCGAACAGGTCCGCGCCCTCGCCGATGATCTTGACCGAGCTCTTGTTGGCGCTCACGGTGCCGTCGGCCCCGAGGCCGTAGAACACGGCGCGTACGACGTCGGCCGACTCGGTCGAGAACGAGCGGTCGACGTCCAGGGACGTGTGGGTGACGTCGTCGGTGATGCCCACCGTGAAGTGGCGCTTGGGCTCGTCCTTCGCTAGCTCGTCGAAGACCGCCTTTGCCATCGCGGGGTCGAACTCCTTGGACGCGAGCCCGTACCGGCCGCCGATCAGGCGCGGCATGACCGCGATCCGCTCCGAGAGCAGCGCCTCGCCGAGTGCGGTCATCACGTCTTGGTAGAGGGGTTCACCGGGGGCCCCGGGCTCCTTCGTGCGGTCCAGCACCGCGACCGCGCCGACCGACGGCGGGAGCGTCGCGACGAACGCCGTGGCGTCGAACGGCCGGAACAGGCGCACGTTCACGACGCCGACCTTCTCGCCGCCGGCTGTGAGGGAGTCCACGGTCTCGCTCACGACGCCGTTGCCGGAGCCCATCAGCACGACGACGCGTTCGGCGTCGGGGGCGCCGTGGTAGTCGAACAGGTGGTACGCGCGGCCCGTGAGCTCGGCGAACCGGTCCATGGTCCACTGGACGACCTGGGGCACGACCTGATGGAACGGGTTCGAGGCCTCGCGGGCCTGGAAGAACACGTCTGGGTTCTGGGCGCTGCCGCGCAGCACGGGGTGGTCGGGGGACAGGGCGCGCTCGCGGTGGGCGCGCACGAGGTGGTCGTCCATCAGCTCGCGGAGCACTTCGTCGGGCAGGTCCCGGATCACGTTCACCTCGTGGGAGGTCCGGAACCCGTCGAAGAAGTGCAGGAACGGCACCCGGGACTCGAGCGTGGCCGCGTGGGCCACGGCCGCCAGGTCCTGGGCCGCCTGCACGTCGGAGGAGGCCAGCATCGCCCAGCCCGTCTGGCGCACAGCCATCACGTCGCTCTGGTCGCCGAAGATCGACAGCGCGTGCGTGGCGAGCGTCCGAGCGGCCACGTGGATCACCGCGGGTGAGAGCTCGCCGGCGATCTTGTACATGTTCGGGATCATCAGCAGGAGTCCCTGCGACGCCGTGAAGGTGGTGCACAGGGCCCCCGCCTGCAGGGCGCCGTGTAGGGCGCCCGCGGCGCCGGCCTCGCTCTGCATCTCGATCACCTGGGGGACCGCACCCCAGAGGTTCGGCCTGCCGGAGGCGGACAGTGCGTCGGCGAGCTCGCCCATCGGCGAGGACGGCGTGATCGGGTAGATCGCGATGACCTCTGACAGGCGGTGCGCGACCCTGGCCGCGGCCTCGTTGCCGTCGAGGGTGATCAGCGTCTCGGTCATGTCCATCCCCACCAGCTCCCGTGTACGCGACGGAGGCGGGGTCTCGCCCGCCTCCATCGTTCCCTCAGCGTCCCCCGCCCGAGTGGGCCGTCCGGCCCGCGTCAGGCAAGCTGGGGGACCTCCTCCTTGCTCGGGACCCTCTCCTTGCCGAACAGCTTCCCGGTGGAGCCAGCATGAAACGTTGAGCGAGTAGCTCTAGGAGGCCGATGGCCCCTTGCCGACTGGGACGTTCGCCCGGCGTGCGGGTCCTTGGACCCGGGCGCTCGGGACCTTCGGGCGGGAGTCAGCCCTGAGTGCCGGGTGTCGTCGTGTGCCTGGCCAGGTAGGCGGCGGCCTCGGCCCGGCGAGCGACCTCGAGCTTGGACAGGATGCTCGACACGTAGTTCTTGACCGTCTTCTCGGCCAGGTTGAGCTCATCGCCTATCTCGCGATTGGTCTTGCCGTCGGCGACCAGGGACAGGATCCGTTCCTCCTGCGGCGACAGGCGGGCCAGGCGCTCGTCCTTCAACAGGTGCTTCCCCTTGCGCAGGCGGTCCAGGACCGCGCTGGTCACGGCGGGGTCCAGCAGGCTCTCCCCCTTGCCCACCGTGCGGATGGCACGCACGAGCTCGCCGCTTCGGACCTGCTTGAGCACGTAGCCCGAGGCCCCGGCCATGATCGAGGCGAACAGGGCCTCGTCGTCGGCGAACGAGGTCAGCATGACGACCTGGGTCTTCGGATGCTTGGCGCGGATCTCGCGGGTGGCCTCGATACCGCTCCCGTCGGCGAGGCGGACGTCCATGACCACCACGTCGGGGCGCGTGCGATCGGCCTCATCGACGGCCTCGCGCACCGTCGCGGCTTCGCCGGTGACGACGATGTCCTCGGTCGCCTGCAGGAGGGCCTTGATCCCGCCACGCACGACCTCGTGGTCGTCGACGAGCAGGACGCGCAGCGGAGGCTGTTTGGAGGAGCGGGTCATACGGCTAATCCTAGCCGTCGACGCCGTGGGAGACGCGAGCCGCCAAGCGTTCGCCGACCCGGTCCAAGAAATCCTTCACGGTGGCCTCGGCCACCCGGTGGAGCAGGGCCTTGTCGAGCACGCGCCCCACAGGACCAAGTGGCGGCCGGTACCGGGCACTGATGGACAGCTGGGTCCGGCTGACTCCCAGGGGCGCGATCTCGATGTCGGCCTCGAGTTGCGGGAAGATCCGCCCGGCCGCCGTGGCCCTCCAGGTGATAGGCAGCATCGTCTTGGCCGGGATCACGTACGGCTTGCCGATCTCGATCTCGACCTCCTTGTCGACGCGGCGGGCCGCGTCGACCTCGAAGCCGACCTCGGCCAGCAGGCGCTGTCCCCCAGCCTCAGCATCGAGCGCCATCCCGGGGACCCAGGTAGCGGGCTCGTCCAGGAGCGCGCGTTCCACGGCCTCGAAGGGGACCGCCAGTTCGAGGTAGTACCTGATGAACATGTGCGGACAGGATGGGGGAGCGCTCGGTGGGGGCCGGAGGGTCGAACGACCCGAGCCGCGAGGGACCTCGAGCACAGCCGCGGGCCCGGGCCGGGGAGGAGACTCGGGAGGGATGTCCGACCAGCGTCTTCCCGACACCGTCCTGCTGGTGCAGGCCGATGAAGCCGAGCGAGACCGGCTCGCATCGTGGTTCGAAGAGGCCGGGTTCGAGGTCGCGACCTGTCCGGGTCCCACCGGCCCCGACTACACGTGCGTAGGATCCCGCGGTGGCGCGTGCGCGCTAGCCGCCGAGGCCTCGGTGGTGGTCCTCGACATGAGCCTCGAGAGCGAGGCCGTCGTGCGAGGTACGGCCGCCGAGGAGCTCCTGGCGCTCTACCTGTTCGGTGGGCACAAGATCGTGGCGCTCGGCTCGCACCCGGGCGGTGAGGTGCCCGGGCAGCTCGTCCGCCTGCACCGCCATCCCGAGCGCGACGAGCTCGTGCACGCCGTCCGCGAGCTCACGAACATGGGTCCCGGGACCTCGACCTAGGTCGACCCGGGCCCTCCGGCCCTCCGGAGCTCATCGTCCATCCCGTTTCCTACTCGGTCATGTGTTGGATGCTTGTCCGATACGAGGAGGAGGGATGGCATGGGTGGAAGGACGCGACGGACCCTGGCGCTGCCCGGGATCGTGGTGCTGATCCTCGTCGCCGCGGCCTGCACGGGCGGAGACGAGGATGGTGGGGGGGCGACGGGAGCGGAGGCGGCAGGGGCGTCGACGACCTTCACGGTGGTGCTCACTGAGTTCGCGATCGACCCGGGCCTGATCCATGCCCCGGCGGGTCAGACGCTGACGTTCAGGGCTAGGAACGACGGAACCGCGCCGCACACCTTCGCGGTGGACACCGGGGAGGGCGTGATCCAGACGCGGGAGCTCGCCAACGGTGACACCGAGACCCTCGAGGTCCCCGCGCTGCAGGCCGGCGAGTACAAGGTGTACTGCACCGTTCCCGGCCACGTGGAGGCCGGGATGATCGGCTCGTTGGTCGTGGACGAGGTCTCCGGGACCGCCGCCGGTGCCACCGGGACGACGAGCGCGAGCGGTGCGACCGGCTCGATAGACCACGGCGGGGTGAGCGTGCAGGAGATGCTCGACGGCCACGAGGCGGGCGTGCTCGCGTTCCCGGCCGAGACCGAGGCGCTCGGCAACCAGCCGCTCGAGCCCGTCGTGGAGGGCGGCGTGAAGGCGTTCGAGCTCACGGCGACCGAGGTCCAGTGGGAGACCGAGCCCGGCGTGTTCATCGACGGGATGGCCTTCAACGGCCAGATCCCCGGGCCCGAGCTCCGCGTGAACCCCGGCGATCGGGTGCGCATCGTGGTTCGCAACGAGATGACGCAACCCACGACCATGCACCTGCACGGCGTTACCGTGCCCAACGAGATGGACGGGGTTCCGTACATCACGCAGGACCCGATCATGCCGGGCGGGTTCTTCACGTACGAGTTCGATGTGGTCGACCCCGCGGGCATGTACGTGTACCACTCGCACTTCAACTCGACCGAGCAGGTCGGCAGGGGCCTGTACGGAGCCCTTTACATCGAGCCGAGGGGCGGGTTCGACCGCCTCTACGGCGGCGTGGACGTCGAACAGACGATGTTCCTCGGGGACGGCCCCACGGGCTTCGTGTTGAACGGCAAGGGCTTCCCCGCCACCCAGCCGATCGTCGCTGAGCTCGGGGACGACGTGCTGATCCATCTATCGAACGACGGGGCGCAGATCCACCCGATGCACCTGCACGGCTACCACTTCCAGGTGGTCGCCGAGGACGGGTTCGTCTTGGCCCAGCCCTACATGGCGGATACGCTCGCGGTGGCTCCGGGGCAGCGGTTCGACATCCTGGTCGAGGCCGACCACCCGGGGGTGTGGGCGTACCACTGCCACATCCTCCCGCACGTCGAGGGACCTGAAGGCATGTACGGGATGGTGACTGCGCTGGTCGTTCAGTAGCTAGAGCGGCAGCTCGATCCGCACCGTGGTGCCCTGGGCGGGCCCGGACCCGATCGAGGTCTTCCCGCCCAGGGCCTCGGCGCGGTCCTCCAGGTTGGTCAGGCCGTCGCCGCGGCGGGTCGTGTCGGGGTCGAAGCCGCGGCCATCGTCGTCGACCTCCAGGACCGCGATGTGGTCGTGGTGCCGCAGCGATACACGGCAGGTCGCGGCCTCCGCGTGGCGCCCCACGTTCGACAGGGCTTCGCGGGTGAGCTGGACGACGTCGGCGGCGATCGATGCCAGAGCCGCGGCGATCTCCTCGTCGACGTCCACGATCGTCAGCACCCCGCTGCGGGACTGGAACTCCTCGCCCAGCGCTCGCAGTGCCTTGTCCAGCTCGCGGTCGGCCAGGATCCCCGGCCGGAGTCCGAAGATGTAGTTGCGGAGGTCCCGGATCACGCGGTCGAGCTCGTTCACCCCACCCTCGAGCCGAGCCGACAGTTCCTCGTCGCCGGCCATCATCGCCGCGGCCTCGAGGCCCATCCCCACGGCGAACAGCGCCTGGATCACACCGTCGTGCAGCTCCTTGGCGATCCGTTCCCGGTCCTCCAGCACGGCGAGCCGCTCGACCTCCTGCTGCGCGCGCGCGTACTCGAGCGCCACCGCCGCCTGGTCGGCGAAGGTCGACAGGAGTGCTACCTGCTGATCGTCGAACGTACGGCCGCCTAGGAGGTTCGCGGCCGAGAGCGTGCCGAACGCTCGCCCGCGTGCGGACAGCGGAACGATGACCACCGGTCCGAAGCCGCCCGCCGCGACCAGCGGTCCATAGGCGCGCTCATCGGTGGCGGCGTTGGCGACGACGGCGGCTAGCCGCGTCCGGACCACGTCGCCCGCTATCGAGCCCTCGGTCGGGAACGTCATGCCCAGCAGCTTGGACGCGTTCGTGCCGTGGGCGTACGCCACGCGCAGCTGCCCCGGCCCGTCGGGGACCGAGACCAGGGCGGTGTCGGCGCCCACGAGCTCGGCCGCTCGCTCGGTCACGATCTGCAGCGCTTCGTCCGGGTGGGCCCGCGATAGGATCGCCTCGCCGATCTCGCGGACGGCTTCGAGCCACCGCTGGCGGGTCCGCGCCTCCTCGTACAGCCTGGCGTTCTCGACAGCGGTGCCTGCCTGCGCCGCCAGGACCACCAGCGCCTGCTCGTCGGCCTCGTCGAAGGTCTCGCCGCCTCGCTTGTCCGTCAGGTAGATGTTGCCGAACACCTGACCCCGTGCCGTCACCGGCGCGCCGAGGAAC